>JAGLQD010000299.1 GCA_023136985.1 Candidatus Sabulitectum sp.
GCCTCCGAATACAGTGAAGTCCTGGCTGAAAATATAAACGAGTCTGCCGTCGATAGTACCGTATCCTGTAACAACTCCGTCGCCAAGAAAATTCTGTTTTTCAAGACCAAAGTTTATGCAGCGATGGGTTTTGAGCATGTCAAATTCCTCAAAGCTACCATCATCAAGAAGCAACTCCACCCTTTCACGGGCGGTGAGCTTGCCTCTAGCGTGCTGTTTCGCAATTCTCTTTTCGCCTCCGCCCAGAAGAGCTTCTTCTCGAAGCTTTCTGAGTTTATCGGCCTTATCCGCTGAGCTCATTCTTGTTCCCTTTCCCTTTCAGGAATTAGTGTTCACAGAGTTCTGTAAGTACGCGACCACTTGCCTTGGGGTGGATGAAAGCGATCTTTGATCCGCCTGCACCCGGCCTGGGCTCTTTATCAATCATTTTAACTTCTTTTTCTATCAGCTCTATCACAGTTCCGTTAACATCCGTTACTCCGTAGGCAATGTGGTGAATTCCCGGCCCCTTTTTCTCAAGGAATTTTGCTATTGAACTGTCCGGTGAAGTTGGTTCGAGCAATTCAATTTTGCTCTCTCCGATCTTGAACATTGCAACTCTGACTTTCTGGGAAGGAACTTCGTCTGTTCCTATCAATTCCAGCCCAAGTAGATCACGGTAAAAAACTGAAGCTTCTTCCAAGTTCTCTACTGCTATTCCGATGTGATCGATCTTATTTAGATCCATTGTGCTCAAACATCCTTTCGGCTCTCTCAAGCAGTTTTTTTCCGACGGCATAAGGTGTCAACCGCCCTGCTAAGATAAGCTTTTCCACTGTTTCCCTGCCATTGTATTCCAGCTCAAGTAATTTTTCCGAGAAAAGGATTCCATTTTCCTGAAGGATCTGATTCATCGTTTTTACAGCAGAACGCAATATTTTGTCTTTTTCAGAGTGAGTTGCCGACAAACGGTCCACTGCGCCCCAGAGATCTTCCAGCCCTTCTCCATTCGCAGCTGAAACTCTAACAACTTCCGGTCTTTTCAGCCCTGCAGGCATAAGATCAAGACTGGCTTTAACATAGTTTTCCAGTTGATCTATTCCGCTTCTGTCAGACTTGTTCAGTACGATGATGTCTCCGATCTCCATGATACCGGCTTTCATTGACTGCACATCATCTCCCAGCCCCGGAACCAGAACAAGCAGTGTAATATCTGCAAGCCCAGCTACTTCTACTTCCGCCTGTCCCACGCCTACAGTTTCAATAATCACCGGGGTGTAGCCTGCGGCAGAAAGAACAATAGAAGCATCTCTGGTTGCACCGGAAAGGCCGCCAAGGTGCCCCCTGCTTCCCATACTCCGAATAAAGACTTTTGAGTCTGTTGCATGAGACTGCATTCTGATCCGGTCTCCCAGCAGGGCTCCGCCAGTGAAAGGGGAGGAAGGATCAACCGCGATGACCCCTACGGAATTTCCGGAATTTCTGTACCTGGTTATCATTCTGTTAACCAGTGTGCTCTTCCCGGCCCCGGGAGGGCCTGTAACCCCGATAGTAAATCCCCTCTGGCTGGCAAAAATTGCGTCAAGAAGGTCAATTGCATCCGGGGTGCCATTCTCTACCTTGCTTAAGGCTCTTGCTACCGCCCTGATGGAACCTTTTGTGATCCCACTGATAATATCTGTTGTAGAAAGCATCAGGAGCTACTGCCTTTTCTCCATCTGATCGTTGATGAATTCAACAACTTCTGCAGCGGGAGTTCCAGGGGTAAAAATTGCGGAGTAGCCGGCTTCTTTAAGACCGGGAATGTCTTCTTCCGGAATAACACCGCCGCCGAAGAGGATGATGTCCGAGGCATCTTTTTCCCGAAGAATTCTGGCAACCTCAGGGAACAGATGGTTGTGAGCACCGGAAAGAAGGGAGATCCCTACGAAATCAACATCTTCTTGTATTGCAGCGTCAGCGATGGCTTCAGGTGTCTGTCGAATGCCGGTGTACACCACTTCCATGCCTGCATCTCTAAGAGCACGAGCAATGTATTTCGCCCCTCTGTCGTGCCCGTCCAGACCTGGCTTGCCTATCAATATTCTTATTTTACGATTCATTCTGCCCCCATAGAAGCGAGTATGTATTTACATCACAAAAGAATACTCAAATCTAGGACAATAAGAAGCTTTTGTAAAGATTCAGCAACCACTTCCCAAAAAGGGAAAAGTAAAACATATTTGCGCACACGGAGATCGCCCGGAATTGTTAGTCACTAATTACAACGGAGGAATTCATGAGAACTACGATTTTACTGGTATTGGCAATTGTCACTGCTTCATTTGCTGCCTTATCTACAACTACTGTAGCCGGTTATCTTGACCAGCTTGGTGCTGCTTACCAGGAGGAAGATGGTGCTTTCTGGCTTCTGGCAGAGGATTCTCTCAGTGGAGAAGCCTTCCCTATTTTTTACATTGAGGTCAATGCATCGCTTGAGGCATGTTTCATGGCTGGGCCTACTCCAGGGCTTGTTCCTGCATCCGGTGCTGACAGAGCCGTTGCTTTTGCCAAGCTTGCAGAGCTTAATGCTTCATATCCCTTCGTTAAATTTGAGCACGATGTTTCAACCGGAGAGATCATCTGTACCTATACATTCTCCACTGAAAACGGCGTTGGCCTGGAAGCCTTCTCGGCAATGCTTCAGGTTATATTCGGCACAATGGATGAAACCGCAGCAGAGCTTGCAGCTTTAAGGCAGTAACCCTAACTGGAGGGGCAGGGGATAATGTACGGAAGCATTGCTATTTGTTCGGGAAGAGCCAGTACAAAGCTTGCAGATGACATCTGTAAAATTCTTGGTATTGAACCGGAACCTGTTGAGTTCCATGATTTTTCAAATGGGAACATGATGGTGAATTTTCCCGGTGGAACTGTCAGGGAAAAGGATCTTTTCATTATTCAGTCCGGAGAGAGATCAGTTTTTCAGGATAAGACTGATGCATACAGAACGGTGTCGGGGGATATTCTGGAGCTTTTGCAGATGATAAGCGCTTTAAAAGACAGTGCAGGCAGAATCACAGCAGTGACTCCGTACTTTCCATATGCGCGAAGTGACAAAAAAGACAAGCCCAGGATCGCTATTACTTCCAAGATGATCTTCGAGTTGCTTGAAGCAGTAAGAACAGACAGAGTTCTTGCCATGACCCTCCATTCGCCACAAAGCCAGGGCTTCAGCAACATTCCTGTTGATCAGCTTCACGCGAATACGGTGTTCATTCGAAAGATCATGTCCATGGGCAAAGAGAAGCTTGCTTTTGTAGCTCCTGATTCCGGCAGTATTCTGGATAACGATTTTCTGGCTCTTCACACAGCAAAGAGTATAAGAGATGCTGGAGGAACTCCTGATGTTACCACCGGTTATGTGAAGAAGATGAGGGTGGATGATTCAGAAAAACCGCTTGTAAGAACTGTGGAGGGGCTGGATGATCTGTCCGACAGAACTGTCATTATGGCAGATGACGAGATACTCAGCGGAAGAAGCCTTATCCTCTGTGCGGAAACTGTAGCAGCCAGAGGGGCAAAAGAGATCTATGCTTTTACTACACATCCGATCTTAAGTGGTGAGGCTGTTATGCGTATTCAGGAAAGTTCCATCACCAAACTTTTTATCACAGATACTATTGAATTCAACAGGGAAAAAGCAGAGCAGATCAGCGGGGCTTCACTTGACAAGATTGAAGTTTTATCCGTTGCTCATGTATTTGCAGAGGCTATCAAGAGAATTAATGAGGGGCGCAGCCTCAGTTCTCTCTACCTGTAAAGAAAGAAGCGGGGCATCCGATTACTCGGATGCCCCGCTATCAAAAAGAATTAACTAATTTATCTTTATCAATCTTGCTGTTTCTGTGATCCCGTTAATTGAAACGGATACAAGGTACATACCTGCCGGGTTGTCAGTGATGTTCATTTGTATTGACCCTGAACCAGAACTGCAAAGGACTTCGGTAGATTCAATTAATCTACCAGTCGCGTCAAACACTGTAACAGATACCGGGTCAGACGCTGAAAGAGTAAGATTTACAGAAAACATTCCTGTAGTGGGTACTTCTGAAAGAGCCATCATGAATTCTCCAACTGAAGCTGAAGCTTCTTCAGAAATGCCTGTTCCATAACCCTGGAAATAGTAGATCCAGCCATTGCTGCAGCCCACAAGAAGATCGGGGATCCCATCGCTGTTGTAATCAACGACATTTTCACGGGCTCTGCCTCCGCCACTGTAGTTCGTATAGACATTTATGTCGCCACCATCGCAGACGAGCTGGGTGTATCCACTGAAGGCAGGATCACTGTTTGTCCCGATGTTCTCTGCAAACCAGACATTACCCATTTCGTATCCAAGAACAAGATCCTTATCACCATCACCGTCCAGGTCATGGGTCTGGTGAGTCAGCCTCCATTTGTTGCATACAGATGAGGTTAGATCAATGACGGATGCTTCCCAGACCGGTGAAGTGATATCGTCTCCTGTATTCAGATGAACCTGGAAAATTCCTCCGCCTGTGGTTTCCACATCATACCCGCCTGCTATGAAATCTATGTATCCGTCTTCGTTCCAGTCATCCAGGTATCCTGAGGAGTTAAAGTTTCTTTCAATGGGGTCGCCGTTCGTATCCCACGGGCGGCCAATGAAGTGCAGGGTGCCATCGCCGTTGCCTGTATAGAA
>JAGLQD010000003.1 GCA_023136985.1 Candidatus Sabulitectum sp.
AGCATCTATCGCTGAAGAATCAGGGATGATCCTTACTGAAAGTGAGTGCGGCAATTACATTGTTGATTCTGTGCAGGGAACTGCTGCCCTGATCAACAGGGCGTGCTGCTCCGGGGCAAGAATATTTAACTGCGTTTCAGTAGAGGATCTGACTTTTAACAACAGCGAGGAAGTAAACGGTGTTGTTATTAACTGGTCTCCTGTTCTTCAGAAGGGCATGATGGTCGACCCGCTTATGACCATGGCCACAGCAGTTCTTGATGCAACTGGCCACCCGGCTGAAATTGCTACAGGACTTGCCTGCAAGAATGGCGTTAAGCTGTTTACAGACACAGGCGGTGTTGTCGGCGAGAGAAGTTTGAATGTAGAGCTCGGGGAAAAGCACACTGTAGAGTATACAGGTCAGGTGTACCCTGGACTTTTTGTCAGCGGCATGAGTGCATGTGCCATTGGCGGAGGGTATAGAATGGGGCCGATCTTTGGGGGAATGCTCTTGTCCGGCAGGAAAGCAGCCAGCCTGATAATAGAAAAATTAGAGAAAAGATAACGGTCAGTACAGCCCTGGATCCCTTTGGGGTGAAGGGGCTCCCATTCCGCCTGGACCGCCTTCTTCACTGAAGCCCATTTCTTCCAGCTCCTGTTCGATCTTTTCAGGGTCCTCTCCAGCCTCAAGTCTTCCCAGTGCATGCTCAAGTTCAGGACCAAGGTCTTCACCCATTTCGTCGGCCATTCGGCGAACAGCTCTGGCCATTGATCTGGGATCATTCTCATCGATGTCAGCCATGTCTGCAGCCATATCATCATCTGATCTGGATTTTGAAGAAGTGGTTGAGAATTGACTCATAATCCTTTCAAGATCACCCTTCCGGCACTTGGGACACAGTAGATCCTCAGACTTTCTGCTGCCTCTGATCAGAAATTGATATATGGTGTTGCATCCGTTGCAGTAATACTCATAGATTGGCATTTTTGCCTCCTGCGTTAATAAAGCGACTGAATACCCCGCCGCCCAATGCAATTCCCGTTGCACGGGAAACAACCGGGCATTTCACAACAAAGGAATGATAAACCCTTGGATCATTTATACCAAACAGACTTTCCAGATTACCCTGACCTTTCGCAAGAATGATATCAGCAGATTCATATGTCTCTCGGGCTTTTCCGCTGAGCATATCTGGAATTACTCCTGGAACATCAATACCGCTTGAGATCAAATCAGCTACTTCATGGAGCCCGGCCATTTCAGCATCCTTCAGAGTTGCATCGTTCATAACCGGGTGTTCCCTGGTCATATAGAATTTTCCGCCTTTGAAGGAAGTAAGATCCAGAAAGAGCTTGTCCATAACAGTTTCTCCTGCATTGTCCCCCAGCACCAGAAGAGTATCCGCTTCATATAGAGAAGTGAGGAAGTGACTGGTCTGATCAACAGACAGGGGAGAGGCAAGAACGGTTACAAGTTCTTGAATTTCCGGCAGGGGAACTCCCTGGCCCACATCAATAAGATTACACCATGTACCAGCAGAAAGTGCCCTTGATTCAGGGGCTGAAGATTGCATGAAGACTTTTTTCAGTTCATCGTACTGCAGAAGCATTTCTCTGGTGAAGTGTTCTTTTTCCAGAAGAAAAATATCATTGCCAGTCAACGATCTTTCCCGAAGAATAGCCCATGATTCCGAGCCGGCCAGAGGTGGTGTGATCTTTAATTCAAGATTTGTTTCTACAATCCCGATTAGTTTCTCATAATCCGCAGAAGAAAGACCTGCTCTGTTAACAAAATCAGAAAAGCCTTTCTTGAAGCAGTTGAGGCACTCAATGCCCGGGCTTAGAGCCAATTACAGCTTCCTCTATGAACATACGGTGAATTCTTGCGTCATTTGTTAATTCCGGATGAAAACTGCTGAGCCAGATATTTCCACACCTGATGAATACTGCTCCTTCGTTGACTGAACACAACACTTCAGCATCAGGGGAGAGAGGGTAGAGAAGCGGTGCTCTGATGAACACACCTGGAAAAGGATTGTCGAGACCTTTTATGAGCAGCTCTTCCTGAAAACTGGAAGCTTGTCTTCCAAAGCTGTTTCTCTCTGCGCGCACAGCAGCAAGCTCAAGGCTTGGCTGGTTAACTTTATGGTTCTTCTCGGTTATCTCATTGGACAACAGAATGGAACCGGCGCAGGTACCCCATATGGGAGTACCTGAACCGGCGAGTTCTTTTATGGGAGATATCAATTGCCATCTTGAGAGCAATTTGATCAGTACTGTTGATTCGCCGCCAGGTATGATCAGACCATCTATTCCGTGAAGATTCTGCGGGGTACGAACCGAAACGGTTTTACATCCAATGTTAAGCAACATCTGAAGATGCTCTGAAACTCCGCCCTGCAGGGCGATAACACCAATACGGGGATTCATGTTACCAGCCTCTGTCTGCCATTCTCTCATTTTCTGGAATAGTCGAAATGTTGATTCCCACCATTGCTTCCCCGAGACCGGCACTGACTTTTGCAATAACCGCTGGATCGTTGAACTGGCTTACCGCTTCAACTATGGCCTTTGCTCTTACAGCGGGGTTACCGCTTTTAAAGATGCCACTGCCAACAAAAACACCATCCAGCCCAAGCTGCATCATAAGAGCAGCATCAGACGGTGTAGCAATTCCACCGGCTGCAAAGTTTACCACAGGAAGTTTGCCGTTCTCGTGAACATATTTAACAAGCTCGTAAGGGGCACCCATGTTTTTAGCAATGGACATCAGTTCCTCAAAAGGGGTTGCCTGAAGCATTCTGATCTCTCCCAGCACTGAGCGTGCGTGGCGAACGGCTTCAACAACATTGCCGGTACCGGCTTCACCCTTGGTACGAATCATGGCAGCGCCTTCTGTAATTCTTCTGAGAGCCTCTGCAAGAACTGTTGCTCCGCAGACAAAAGGAACCTTGTAGTTCCATTTGTCCACATGATTCGCTTCATCAGCAGGAGTAAGAACCTCTGATTCATCAATGAAATCGATATCAAGAGCCTGGAGAACCTGTGCTTCAACAAAGTGACCGATACGGCACTTTGCCATTACAGGAATAGTTACTACTGCTTGAATTCCCTTTATCATATCGGGGTCAGACATTCTAGCCACACCACCCTGGGTTCTTATATCGGCAGGAACCCTTTCAAGCGCCATTACGGCCACAGCGCCTGCTTCCTGAGCTATCAGCGCCTGCTCGGCATTGATAACATCCATGATCACGCCGCCTTTAAGCATCTGCGCATGACCAGTCTTAACTTTCCATGTACCATCATCGCGAATAAAACTCATAATATTACCTCGTAGATTGAACGGACTCAAGTAATTCCTCGCCGGTGGTTTCCCATCTGGCGAAGGAGGCCAAAAGCAACTCTTCCACTTCGTCTGAAGTGGCAAGTGATCCAACCGCTTTGCGGAAGATGTTGATACAATCAGCTGAAGACTTCAGATATGCGGTCCAGAGCTCGGCTACTTCAACTGGCAAAAGATGCTTTTCACAGAGAATGGCTGCATCAAATGCCGCTTCCGCTCTAAGAATAGCCGTTCCAGCCATAAACAGCCCGGCAGAATTGTTACTTCTGCCTTCTATCATGTATACCCACGCATCCATAAGCCCTGCTACTTCACGGTCGAGAGAACTGAATATCTCCGGACTCAGAGGCTGGGCAAGTGCGGAAACCGCAAAAATTAGAAGTACTGACAACTGTTTCATCATACCCGTAACATACAACAGACAACAGCATGCCGGAAGGCGTTTACACTTTGCTCTCTGTGTTGTATTATGTGGGGTCGATTCTAAAAAAGCTTGTTCATGGAGGAGTTTGTGAAGTTAGTTGCACTTCTTGCAGTTGTTTTCTGTTTCTTTGCTCATGGCGGTAGTATTCACGACTACTTACTCAGAGGTATTCCGGTCTCTTCCGCTATACTCTCGGAGGAATTGCTCATGGTGGAGATGGAAGGAAGTCTTGCACAGGGAGACACGCTTTTAAAGCATTACGGTGGTGTGTTCTTTCTTCTGGCAGACAGTATTTCATCAGGCTGGTCTGTGGTCGGGCTTCAGGTTAACATACCCGGGGCCTCTCTAATTCTTTTTCGCGAGGATGTTTTCAGTGCTGTGGAACGGATGCAGCAGGGGCTTTCCGAAGAAGTTCTTGCAGGCTGGATTCTTGAACACACCTGGGTAACAAGAAACGAGTAACTACAGCCCGCCTTTTCCAAAAAGCACCACTGGAACAGTCTTCATCATCAGTCTGAAATCCAGTGAATGTGATTTGTCTATTGTGTAAAGAAAGTCAAGGAACTGAGCCTGATTGAACGGAAGCCTGCTTCTGCCGTACACCTGCCAAATCCCGGTAAGACCGGGTTTAACTGTGAATCTTCTTCTCTGCCAGCCATTGTAGTGTTCCAGTTCATACTGGATACATGGCCTTGGCCCCACCATGGCCATTTCACCTTTAAGAACATTAACCAGCTGAGGAAGTTCATCAATTGATGTTTTTCTTATGATTTTTCCTATTACTGTAACTCTTGATGTCTGGTTCAACTTGAAAGTTTCACCTTTTCCCACAGCGGTTTTTCCGTTGGCGTAGTCGTTAAAATATTTTTTGTGTGCCAGGATGTTGCTCTCGCCCTCTTTCATGGAGCGGAATTTAAGAAAGCCGAAAGCCTTAAGGTTTTTACCTACTCGTTCCTGTTTGAAGAGAATTCTACCCTTGCTTGTGAGCTTTACAGATAATGCTGTTGCAAGAAAGACAGGTGACAAAAGAACAAGTCCTGTGAAGGAAAGCAAAATGTCACTGAGTCTTCTATGGGAAATCTCAATTGGTCGCTTGCCTTTCTTGAGGAAGGTCAGTGCTCCATAATCACTGAGACTGAACCATGGATCAAAATATCCCAGATCCAGAATCCCAGGAGCATAAATAACAAATGGAACACCGGCGTCATTAAGCATAATGCTGCAGTTCGCAATACAATCAAAGTCGTGAGTCTGGTCAAAAAGAATAATAGCACCGCTGCAGTTCTTGATTCTCATTTGTTCCAGAACAAGCTGTGTTAACTCGTCCGGGTCAGCAGGAAGAGCTTCAGGCCATTGAACTACTCTCTGGTCTGAAGCGTACACAGAGGATCTGCGCAGCAGGGTTGCTATGCTTTTGTTTCTTGAAGGGTTACCGGCAATAAGGAGATTGGATCTGGAACTTCTTTTACCGCCGTAGAAAGACTTGAAAAGACCTGGCAGGATCATCATTTTAAAAGTCAGGGTTACAATCAGCCAGGCCAACATATTGAAAACTATCACAAACCTGCTGTCGATGAAAAGAAGTCTACTTTCTTTAAACAAAAAAAGCAAAAGCATGAATGAACCTGTGACAATCAGCGTCATTCTCAGTGTTCTGTAAAGCAGCATGGATCTGTTCAATGTTGTTCTTATTGAATACAGATTTTCCATAACCGATATTACATAATAGCCAAGCATGAAAAATGAAGCTGTGCCCAGGAACTCAGTAACAGGGAACGCAGAAAAACGACCGAATCTAATAAAAACAGCTATAGCAAGAGCAATGGCAACGGTGAAGAAATCAGTGATCACCGCTGCCATATAGTACCTTGTGTTCAGAGAAAGAGTCTTTGTTTCAGCCACTCTAGCCTCTCTTGAAGAAATCTTTCATTCCGGAAGCAACTTCAATCTGCTGCTCCTCTGTAAGCTCAGGGAACATGGGCAAAGTCATGTTCTCGTACGCATTTTTTTCGCAGACTGGAAAGTCGCCTTTCCGGTATCCCAGGTATTCGTATGCCTTCTGGGTATGAAGAGGCTCCGGGTAGTGGAGGCCTGCACCAATCTTCATTCCTGCAAGGTATTCTCTCAGCTCATTCCTCTGCGGAGTGTGAATTGCATAGAGATGGAATACATGCCTGGTGTCGTGAACAGTAACAGGCAACTGAACAGGAAGGTCTTTCAGCAGTGAGTTGTATCTAGCTGCTGCAGCAATTCTGTTGCTGTTCCACTGGTGTATGTACTTTGTTTTCACTCCCAGAACCGCTCCCTGAAAAGCACTCATTCTGTAGTTGTGCCCGATAAAGTTGTAGAAGTACTTCTCCTGTGAACCATGATCACGCAGGGTTCTCATTCTTGCGGCTATTTCATCATTGTCTGTTGTAATAGCGCCGCCTTCGCCGTAGGCACCCATATTTTTACCCGGGTAGAAACTGAAACTGGCAACATCACCAAAACTGCCGGTCATCTGCCCGAATCTTGAGCCGTCATGGGACTGTGCAGCATCCTCATAGAGGAAAAGACCGTACTTGTCTGCTATTTTCTGAAGAGCCTTATAGTCCGCAGGCTGTCCGTAAAGGTCTACTCCCACGATTCCTTTGATAACTGCTCCTGTTTTTGGATCAACAGGTTTTCCTGTAGAAGAGCATCCAGCCAGAAATTCTTCAGTCTTTTCCGGTGAAAGATTCCATGTAACCGGGTCAGCGTCTACGAAAACTGGAACATGTCCAGCCAGAACAATACCCTCAGCGGTGGCTGTGAATGTGTTGGGCGGTGTTATAAGACCACTTCCAGCTGGAAGATCTGTAGCCCATATCATTCCGTGAACAGCAGCGGTTCCACTGGAAAGTGCCACACAGTGTTTCACTCCGCACAGAGCAGCAAACTTTTCTTCGAAGTTTTTTACTTTAGGTCCCAGAACATAATAACAGGTTTCCAGTACATCTTCTATTTCCGGTTTGACTTCATCTTTTATCTGAAGGTACTGAGCTTTCAGGTCAAGAAATGGTACTGCCATTGTCGTTGTGCCTTTCTTTATTTACTTTGAATCGTAACAAAAACATTACTGTATAATACAATGCTATCTCTTTTTTTCAAATAGAGATCAGGATTCCAGCTGCAATGGCAAGAAAAACCCCGATCACATTCAATGAGGATAAATTTTCCTTAAGAAAAAGAACTCCAAACACAATAGCAAAAACAGGATACAGGGCTGTGAGAGCTGTAGATGTACTAACCGGCCCGCAGGAAACTGCTTTTTGAAACAGTACAAGCGCAAGCCCTCCAAGAATTCCCGCCAGTCCGGCAATCAGGAACCCGGAAACATTCATATTCTTCAGGGTCTGCCCCAGGCTGAAGAACAGCACAGCAACAGTTCCAAGAGAAAATATCGTATAAACCAGAACGGAAGGCCAATGTCCCAATCTTGTAGAGGATATCTTAACAAGAACAGCCCACATTCCCCACAGTACTGTTGCTCCCAGGCTATACACGATATGTTTTTGCATGATTCTCCGTTCCGGAATTTACCGGAAAATAATACAACATCCACTATGCTGTCAGCCATGGTTGTGATTCCGACGGTTGAAAACTAACTTTTGTCAGGCTTGATACTTGCTAAATACTGTGATTATGTGATATTAGATGTGTGGAATTCTACATGCTTTCCCTGTGTTCTTTTTAGTTAGGATCCGGTTTGATTTATGTAGCTGTTGTTGCTGGAGGACAATGCAAATTCTAGACAATATCAATGAGGAGCAAATTTTCAAGCATATTTCACCCCATAATAAGGTGAAGAGCATATGAGCAACCGTTCGTTGGAAGAAGCCAGGGGTCAGTTCCTGCTTTATCAGGCTGAGGATGGGAAGCTAAAACTTGATGTAAGAATTGAGGATGAATCAGTCTGGTTAACCCAAACCATGATGTCTGAACTTTTTCAGACTACTCAGCAGAACATAAGTCAGCATATTGCAAGCATTTATGAAGAGCTTGAGCTGCCTACTGAAGCAACTCACAAGAAATACTTGTCAGTTCGTCAGGAAGGGGAGCGTCAGGTAAAACGCAATTTGGATTATTACAATCTGGATATGATCATCTCGGTAGGATACAGGGTAAAGAGCCATGTGGCAACACGCTTCCGAATATGGGCAACTAAGCGGCTTAATGAATACATCGTTAAAGGCTTTACCATGGACGATGAGCGGCTGAAGAATCCCGATCAGCCTTTTGATTACTTTGAGGAACTTACTCGGCGTATTCAAGATATTCGAACCTCTGAGCGCCGCTTCTATCAGAAGATTACTGATATCTACGCAACCAGCATAGACTACGATCCAACACTGGATATGAGCATTGAGTTTTTCAAAACAGTACGGAATAAGATGCATTGGGCAATTACCGGTCAGACCGCTGCCGAGATTATTCGTTCAAGGGCCGATGCGAGCAGGCTCAATATGGGAGTTGCCAGTTTCAGAGGGGTGAAAGTCCGAAAACGGGATGTGACCATAGCAAAGAACTACCTTAATAAAGATGAACTGGCTTCCCTTAACAATCTTGTTGAACAGTATCTGATTTTTGCGCAGGGGCAGGCAATGCGTCGTATTCCCATGCATATGAATGACTGGTTAAAGAAATTGGATGGTTTTCTTATCATAAACGACAGGGATATTCTAAATCACGCAGGGAAGATTTCTCATAAAGTAGCAAAAGAGATTGCGGAAAAGGAATATGATAAATTTCACACAAAACGCATTGAAAACAGCAAAGATCGACCGAGTGATTTTGATAAGGCTTTAAGAATGCTTGAAGCAGCTCCAGGAACAGAAAAAGAATAAACAACCGTCATCTGCTGAGAAATATGGCGGTGACAAATGAAGCTCATATTCAAGATTCAGGACTGACAAAAGCTGTAGAAGCTGTTGTGGATTGCTTCAAAGGACAACCTGAAATTACCACACTTAACTACCAGGTTGACCCCGGGCGAGTTGCTTTAAATCAGAGGAATAATTATGAAAATACTCCACACTTCAGACTGGCATCTGGGGCGGTCACTTTACGGGAAAAAGCGGTATGAAGAGGCTTCCAGCTTTCTTAACTGGCTTGTTTCTGTAATTGAAGAAGAGGGTATTGATATACTGCTGGTGGCAGGAGATGTGTTTGACAACAGCACTCCCAGCAACAGAGCGCAACAGCTTTACTACCGTTTTCTTTCCAGGGTGTCCGGTTCATGCTGCGGTCACATAGTTGTTATTGCCGGTAATCACGATTCTCCATCATTTCTGACTGCACCGAAAGAGCTGCTCTGTGCGATGAATGTACATGTTACCGGTTCTGCCGATTGTTCTTCCGAGGTTCTTGTTCTTAACGATGACCGTGATCATCCCATGGCTGTTGTCTGCGCTGTGCCCTATCTGCGAGACAGAGATATCCGTACTGTAGATGCCGGTGAAAGCCTTTCAGACAAGACGGCAAAACTTCTTCTCGGGTTAAGAAATCATTACGAAGCGGTATTTGCTCTGACTGAGACCAGGCAGCTTGAACTTGCTGAATCAGGATGCGCAGGTGTGCCTGTGGTGGCCATGGGGCACTTGTTTACAACAGGTGGTAAAACTGTTGATGGTGACGGGGTGCGCGAGCTGTATACAGGGTCACTTGCCCATGTGAATCATGATGTGTTTTCGCCCCTGGTGGACTATGTAGCTCTTGGACATCTCCACTCACCGCAAAGTGTCGGGAACAGTGAACACATTCGTTACAGCGGTTCTCCTGTTCCAATGGGTTTCGGAGAATCAAAACAACAAAAGAGTGTTGTGATCGTTGAGATTGATTCAGGAGCGGAAAAATTTGTGGAGATCTCTCTTTTTCCTGTTCCCTGTTTTCAGCAGCTTGTGCGTATTGTCGGTTCGCTTGATGAAATTCATTCCAGAATTGAGCAGTTGAAGCAGGAGAAAAGCAAGGCGTGGCTGGAGATCGAATACACAGGAAAGAGTGTTGTTGGAAATCTGCGGGAAGACCTGAATGAAGCACTGGCAGGGTCTGAAATGGAAATTCTGCGGATCAGAAACAGGCAGATCTATGATAGAGTTGTTAATGCGGTCAGTGAAGATGAAACTCTGGATGATCTTGAGCCGGGAGATGTGTTTCAGCGCTGTCTTGATGTATTTGATGTGCCTGTGGAGGAACAGGCAGAGCTCACTGCTTCTTATGACGAAATAGTTAAAGCACTTCACGAAGACGATTCAAACAGAGAGTAGGGGGGATCTGTAATGAAAATTCTTAACCTCAGATTCAAGAATTTGAACTCCCTCTACGGTGAATGGGAGATTGACTTCACCGCTCCTGAATTTATTTCAGATGGCATTTTCGCCATGACAGGCCCTACCGGTGCAGGAAAATCAACCATTCTGGATGCCATTTGTCTTGCCCTGTACGGATCGACTCCCAGGCTGGGAAAAATCACACAAAGCAGCAACGAGATAATGTCCCGTGGTACCGGCGAGTGTTTTGCAGAAGTGCTTTTTGAGTCTCATGCCGGATTGTTCCGCTGTTACTGGAGTCAGCATCGTGCCCGCAGAAAATCTTCAGGGGATCTGCAGCAGCCAAAGCATGAGATTGCAAATGGTACGGAAGACGGCAGAATTATCCAGCACCAGCTGCGAGCTGTGCAGGCTGCGGTTGAGAAAATAACTGGAATGGATTTCAGTCGGTTCACAAGATCCATTCTTCTTGCTCAGGGAGATTTTGATTCCTTTCTGAACGCCGAGGTGGAAAAGAAATCCAAGATACTTGAGCAGATCACCGGAACAGAAATTTACACGGAGATATCACAAGCTGTTCACGAAAAGCAGCGTACAGAGCGTGAAAATCTTCGACTGCTTCAGGCTGAAATATCAGGTATACAGATACTTGAGCCCGAGGAAGTGCATGAAATTAGTTTGGAATTGGAAGAGAAGCAGAAGACGGAGAAAGCGAAATCTGACAAGGTAGAAGATCTGAAAAAAGCAATTGAATGGTTGAGAGATATAAACAAACTAAAGAAAGATCTGGATTCTCTGAACAATGATAGTAGCCAGCTGAAGCAGGAACTGGAATTTTTCATACCGAAAAGAGAGAAGCTTAAGGGGGCAACTGCTGCTGCGGGATTCGAGGGAGAGTATGCCACCCTGACCGGTGTTCGCGAACAAATGAATTCTGACAGCGAAGCACTTGGAGCCGCCGAGGACAAACTGCCGGGTTTACAGGTTCTTGCTGATACTAAGAAGAAAAGTTTTGACAAAGCAGAAGAAAGCACGGCCATAGCAAAAAGTGAATTTCAGAAAGCATCTCCTCTTATACGGGAAACCAGGAAACTGGACACCAGATTGTCTGATGGGAAGAAAACCCTTCAGCGTCTGGAGGAGGATTGCAGGAATGATGCTGATCTTATTGAAGAAGACAAAAAGAACGAATCCGCTTTTAGAAGAAAGCTCGATGCTCTTGGAAAAGAACTTAAATCTGCAAAGTTCTATCTTGATTCTCATTCCGATGATCAATGGCTGGTAGGTGGATTCTCAGGTATTGAAGAAAGGCTCTCCAGTCTTCAGGAAAAGAACAAAGAGATTAAGGCAAAAGAAGGATTGAAGATTGAAGGGGAGAAGGTTGTTGGAAAGGCTATGGGGCAACTGGCTGAATCCAGAAAGAAACACATCGCATGTATAGAGTTAATGCAAAAAACAGTTGATGCTGTTGCTGAAAAGAAGTCGGATTTAGAGTTCCTGCTGAAAGGTCGTTTGCTTCGGGAATACCGTACTGATAAGGATTCGTTGCTTCGTGAAAAGGCTTTGTTAGACAAAATTGCTGATCTTGAGAGTCACAGACTTCAACTGCTTGATGGCAAACCATGCCCTTTGTGTGGAGCGGAGAAACACCCTTATGCTGAAGGAAATGTGCCTGTTCAGGATGAGGTTGATGTAAAGATCATGGATGTTAATGAATTGATTGGAAAAGCCGAAGAATTTGAATCCATTATCGGAAAACTTGAGCACAAGGAAAAAGAAGCTCGAAAGAATCTTTCAAAGAGTGAAATGAAAGAATTGGAATCTTCCGCTGAAGTGAAAACCGCCAAGCATGCTCAATCTGCCCTGGAAAGAGAATTGAGCAAGATGAATTCCAGTTATGCTGATCTAAAGAATGCTGCTTTTGAAAGCCTGCAATTCATCGGTGTTAAAGAAATTCCAGATGATGTTGATGATTTGATTCAATCACTTGGAGATCGACTTGAGAAATGGCAGGGCAAGAAAGAAGAACAGACCACTTTCAGCGAACAGCAAGTGAATTACCAGGGAAAGCTGAAGACACTTGGTGCTGTGATTGAGACAAAAACCCACGCTCTGGCCGGTAAGAAAAAGGATCTGTTCAAAGCAGCAGAAGAATTCAAGGAATTGGCCGTACAGCGTAAAGATATCTTTGGAGAGAAAAATCCTGCTGTAGAGGAAAACAGGTTGAATACGGTTGTAGCTGAGTCAGAGCAGTTAGAGAAACAGGCAGGGTCAGAGCTGGGTCAGGTACAGAAAGACATGATTAGTCTGCATACGGAGATTTCATCTCTGAAGAAGAGGATCAAGAAACAGGAGCCAGAGTTGAAAATTCTGACAGATGCATTTACTAAAGGAATAAATCTTGTAGGGTTTTTAGATGAGACACAGTTCCAGGAAGCCTGTCTTGATCCACAGGAAAGAGATAAACTTATATCAGATGCAAAGAGTCTGGATCACAGGCAAACTAAGCTGAAGGCAATAACAAAGGAAAGGAAAAATCGGTTGTCCTGCGAGATCGTCAAGGCTGTTACAGATAAGAAACAGGAAGAGCTTGAACCGCTGTATCAGGAAAACGCTGAAGAACTGAACCAACTCAAGGATGTTATTGCTGGTATCAAGACGAGGTTATTAGACAATGATTCTGCAAGGGCTAAGATCGCAGAGAAACAGGGCTTGATCGATGCACAGAAAAAAGAGTGCAGCCGGTGGGACAAACTCCATGGATTGATCGGGTCTGCAGACGGCAAGAAGTACAGAAACTTTGCTCAGGGAATAACCTTTGAAATGATGGTATCACACGCAAATATACAACTGCAGAAGATGACAGATCGATATCTGCTTATTCGGAACAAAGACAATCCTCTTGAACTGAATGTTATTGACAACTGGCAGGCTGGTGAAACCAGGTCTGTTAGAAATCTGTCTGGAGGAGAGAGCTTTATCGTGAGTCTTTCTCTTGCCCTTGGTTTGTCAAAAATGGCAAGCCGAAAAGTAAGAGTGGATTCTCTGTTTCTAGACGAGGGTTTTGGTACACTTGACGAAGAATCTCTGGAGACTGCACTGGAGACTCTTGCCGGGCTACAGCAGGGGGGCAAACTGATCGGTATCATCTCACATGTTTCTGCCCTGAAGGAGCGGATCAGAACACAGATAAGTGTGAAGAAAGTATCCGGTGGAAAAAGCATAATATCCGGGCCTGGATGCAGATTCATTTCCTGATACTATTCGGGTCGGTTTCTTTTTTTCCATTGCGGGAGGATGAATTTGTTTCTGCTTCAACTATCCGAAGATGTCGGATAGTTCATTCCAGAGACCCAAAGAGTTTATGGAACAGTAATGTTTGAAATGTTCGCGGTACTGTTGCCCGGTGGCTGTAGATGATATGTTTCGCCATACTTCCACGGTTTAGAATTATCGGAAAACAAAACAATATCCCGCACGCAGTAGGGTAAAGGACGATTTATGAAAATGGTTGGGGTTATTCTTTTTGCTGTTTCCTCAATGTTCGCTGTAGAGATGTCTATATGCGGCACAGAGGAACTTCTTCCTATAGGTTTTACGGATGAGGAACGGACCAGAATATCAGAGATTGGAACTTATCAGGATGCTACTGATCCGCCTCCTGCCGGTGTAAGAAACCCCGGAGAGTTTGAACCGTCAACAGGTGTAATGGTCAGATGGCCCCTTGGCGTGCCATTCGATTTTCTTGTGGATGTATCAAACAACAGCGAGCTATGGGTGATCTGTTCTTCTTCCCAGCAGGCTTCTGCGGAGTCAGCCCTTGCTTCCGCAGGGGTGAATATGAGTAATACTGATTTTATTCTGGGGCCGACCAACTCGATCTGGATAAGGGATTATGGTCCATGGTTCATCGTACTGGCAGATGGTACTCAGGGGATATTCGATTACGATTACAATCGGCCGAGACCGGATGACGACCTTATTCCACAGGTCATCGGGGATCAGTGGGGTATTCCTGTTTATGTTTCCGATCTCATTCATACAGGTGGAAATTACATGTCCGGCGGCCTTGGTGAGGCTATGTCCACTGACCTTGTATATGTTGAGGATCCTCATTCCGATTCCTGGGTAGACACTCAGATGGAGGAGTATCTCGGTATTACACAGTACACCACATTTGAAGATCCTCAGGCCAGTTACATTGATCATATCGACTGCTGGAGCAAGATGCTCAGCCCAAGCAGGATAATGGTGCTTCAGGTTCCCCCTTCCCATGGGGATTATGCTGCACTTGAGGCTGTAGCGGATCTGATAGCTGCCAGCCCTTCACCTTATGGACATCCCTGGGAAGTCTACCGAGTATTTTCCAGTGGTACAGAGGGATATGTGAATGGGCTGCTTCACAATGATACCTACTACATGCCAGTGTGGAACACGGGAAATGATTCTCCGGCGGCAGTTGCATTCTCAGAAGCATTGCCTGGTTATACCATTACTCCGTTCTATTACTCCGGATTTGCGAACACAGATGCCCTGCACTGTAGAAGCAGAAATGTAATTGACAGATACATGCTTCAACTGCTTCATACCCCTGTTGATACTCTGCAGTCAGGATATCCGGTTACGGTAAGTGCATTCATTCAGTCGAATCCTGCAAACACCCTGACTTCCACAAGTATTTTCTACAGAGTTGATTCAGGCAGTTTTGTGGAGGTTTCCATGACAGAGATCAGCTCGAACAATTTCTCGGGTGTTATTCCCGCCAGTTCGAATGGTTCTTTTGTTGAATACTACATCAAGGCAGAAGATTCTTCCGGAAGAGAAAGTGCTCACCCACAGTTCGCGCCGGCAACATGGTTCAACCACTATACTGTTTCATCCACAGGTATTGCCTCCAGCGGTGTTTCAGTGAAAACACCTCTTATGGTGGGTACCAATCCTTTTAGCAGTGTTATGGCTTTCAACGGTGAGCCCGGGACCATCTTTACTGTTTTTGATTCTGCAGGAAGAGTTGTTCACAGCTCAATTGCAGCAGAGAGCGGATTGATGGAATGGATGCCGAACAGCGCAATTACAGATGGAGTTTACTTTACACAGTTCATTCACAACGGTTCTGTCTCCACAGCCAGAGCAATTCTGCTGAGATAGGTGCTATAACAGGTAAAGCCTCTGCAAGGCAGGGGCTTTACCTGAATTTGTAGTTTATCCAGCCGCCTGTCATTACCATAATAGCACCAGCGAGAACCATCATTGACGGCATTTCTTTAAAGACAGAAACCTGCCAGATAAGAGAAAATACAACGCTCAGATAGCCGTAGACTGCAACTTTCCCCCCGGGAGCATATCTGTAGGCTGTGGTCATAAGAACCTGCCCGAGAACACCTGCGATACCGATCCCCAGTAAGGGGAGAATTGTTGTTCCTGTTGGTATCACACCACCTGATATGGTTTTAGGCAGAAACGCTATCACAGAAAAAAGGCTGAACCAGAAGACCACCCTCAGAGGCGAATCATATTTTCTGAGAGCTCGCAGTGTTGTGTAGGCTGCCCCGGCAAAAACAGCAGAAGCAAGGGCAAGAATAATCGCTCTTGAAACGGTCATTCCAACTGGATTGGCAACAAGCGCTACACCGGCAAAAGCTGTGATTATGGCGATGATCTGTATTTTCTTCAGCTTTTCTCCCAGGAATATCCATGAGAAGAGCAGAACAAAGAATGGACTGAGCTTGTTAACTGTTACCGTGTCGGCAAGTGGCAGTTCTTCAAGGGCAACAAAGTAAAGAACCATTCCAATGGTGCCAAGGGCACTTCTAAGAAATAGCAGCCAGGGCTTACCGGAAACCAGAGATTCTCCCCGTTTCTTTATCAGTATGAAGGTGACAATTACCGCTACCAGTCCTCTGGCTACCAGTTTCTCGCTTGTTGGTATTCCCGAGTCTGCAGGTACCAGCTTAACTGCCAGAGGAACAAGAGAAAGAAAGAACGCAGCAGCTGTCATCAGCAGCGCGGCTTTTGTCTCTTTTGTCAAATGGTTACCAGCCTGTAATCTCTGCTTCCAAGCCCGATCTTTTCACCAATGGCAAGTTGTTCCCTTCCGTCTCTGTCCGGCCTGATATGAAGAAACTTATCCTGGCCTGAAGAAGCGTTTTTTTCCAGGGGAG
>JAGLQD010000030.1 GCA_023136985.1 Candidatus Sabulitectum sp.
CCGACTGGTATACATACATGGCAAACGATTGCCATACAGGATACTCAGAGTCACCGGCACCTGTTGATAATACCATTCTGTGGAGCGCTCCTGTAACAGGAAACAACCATGAATTCCCCACTCCGGTGGTGGTGAACGGTATTGTGTACTATCCTCAAGACTCTTCAGGTGATTCCCTTTACGCACTTAATGCCGCAACAGGAGAGGTCATCTGGACATACAGAACCGGTTATACAGATGATGCTGTTACGGTGAAGAACGGGCTTCTATTCACCGCCAGTGATTCTCTCTGGTGTCTCGATGCACTTACAGGAGAAAGAATCTGGGCAAATGGCAATGCCACCAGTGCGGCGAGCACACCCGCAGTGTACAATGATGCCGTGTTCAGCTGCAGCAACAGCTTTTCTTCAAACACCACCACAGTCTACTCTCTTGATACCGAAACAGGTGCTGTAAACTGGACATCCACTGTTTCCGGATATGCAGCAAGTTGCCTCACTGTCTGGAATGATATGCTGTTCATGCCTACCTGGTACGGCCCATTGTATGCATTTGATCTGAACAACGGTGTGGAAATCTGGCAGAATTCAGATTCTCCAACCGGTTACTGGGATTCATCACCTGTGATCGTAGAAGGTTTTCTGTACATTCTGGGAGATGACAGCAAAGCCAGGGCAATTGATCCATTATCAGGAAGTTCAATCTGGGAAACCAGTATCACCCCTGGAACCTATCTCTCGGCCACGCCAGCTTTTCACAATGATCGACTGTATTTCGGCGACCAGGTTGATTCCTTCCATTGCCTGGATGCACTCTCTGGCAGCTTTACCTGGTCGGTACCCGGTGTGCTGCATGGTTCTCCGGGGATAGCAGATGGTATGGTTTTCTACGGAGAGGGAAGTAACTACTACGATGAGACTGCGCGGGTTTTCGCTCTTAGTTGTGAAACCGGTGAAGTTATCTGGAGCTATGAAACTTCCAGCGGTCCATACGGTATCGTTTCAAGCCCATCAATCACAGATGGAGTTGTTTACATTGCAGGTACAGACTGGAATCTGTACGCATTCGGCACAGGCATGAAATACACATACCTGGATAATCTGTACGCACAGATCGGTTCTAATGAACTTATTGTAACTTCCTTTTACCAGGGCTCTCCTGCAGCGGCGGATACCATAACTTTTACAGTAACGGGAACCGGCCTGGGTCCCGAGCCTTCCCGCATGTTCAACCTTTCTGCCGGCCCCAACCCGTTCACCGTCACGGTAACGATCTCCTTCGAATTGCCGGATCAGGGTCATGCTTCTGTTTCCATCTTTGATCTTGCGGGGAGAGAGGTAACAACCTTGTTGAATGGGGAAATGGTTATGGGAGTTCATTCGGTGGAGTGGAACGGACAGAGGCAGAGTGGTGAAGTTGTTTCATCCGGGCTGTATCTCTGCCGGATCCAATCAAGAGGAGTTGTTGAGACAACTGGCTTGTGTCTAATAAGATAAAACCGCAGCAAAATGCGGCAGAACTGCTCTGTGAAGCAAAGAACCACATTGCGAAACCCGCTGATGTATGGAGCTGAAATGAAACCTGCTTCTCTCTGCAAATGTAGCAACACCATAATTCTATGCATGCTCTTAATTGTGTTGATAAACATGGCATGCAGTGAAGTTCAGGAATCTCTTCCGGAGATTCTATATCTTGAAACAACCATGATTATCGACAGCAGTTCTGATCTTGAACACATCTTCACTGCGGTTGATGCAGTAGTTGACAGCCACGGGAAAATATTCATTCTGGATCATGTGCGTATGGTAATTCTGGCATTCAGTAAAGAAGGTGAGTTCCTTTACGAATTTGGAGGGCAAGGTGAAGGCCCAGGTGAATTTTCCAGCTTGTATTTAAATTTTGATCTGGATGATTCCGGACTTGTTTACACCATCAACAACTGCAACAGCATAAGCATTTTCAACAATGATGGAAGTTATCGCTGTGAAATAGATGCCAGTGTTGGTCAAATTTTCGACATTGCCGCAGTGGATTCCGGCAGAATATACGTTAATGCTTTTCCCGGGGTAGTACAGCTTTTTAATACTTCAAGTATCCCGGCAGTACTTCTGCTGGATGCAAATGGGGATGTAATTAGGGAAGTCGGGCATCTTGAAACCGACTTGGAAAATATAGGCCAAAAGAAAATGCACTTTTCCTGCGCAATTGATACTGATGAAAACAATTCCATTTACTATGCAAGTCTGGCGGACTACCATGTGGCCAAATACGATTCTTCCGGAACATTTGTCTGGTCTGTAACAGGCCCATCCTCTTTCAGTGCCTACTCTGTGCAGCATGAATTAGGATCGTCTTTACATCCTGTTGTATGGGATCTGGATGTAGATCAGGGTCGGGTATTCGTTCTCTGGGCTCAGGGCGGAGATCACAGGGGATACAGAGTTGATGTATTCGATGCATATGACGGGGAATTCACTGGCTGCTTCTATAGCCAAACCCCATCAGATGAGAAAAACATGTTCATAGGGATTGATGGAGATGATTTCTATACATTGGACTTTGATTACGGAGTTATTTATAAATATAAGATGTATCCAATCTAACAATCCCTGGAGAACAATTCAATCCCGGAAGGATATGCAAGCTCCGGGAACCACATCTGCTCCTATGCTTCAACCCTGCCTGCTGAGATGAGATGGGAGTATTGGAGACTCGTTTTCGGAAATGACAGAATTCTGGCATTTGATAACAATCCGGAAGATTTCTCAAAAGTGATCATTTATGAAATTGAGCTGCATTAGACCCAGGGTCACGGTCTTCTAACAGAACAGCTGATCAGCATATGAATGAGTGCGGTGAGGCAGTGGGTACTATGCATGATATTTTAATTGTTTCTGGTCAGTGGCTCAGTTTTCGCTCGAGCCACCAGCTGTAAACCACTGGAACTATCAGCATACTGAGGAACTCCAGGATCATTCCACCAAATACCGGAATAGCCATTGGTCTGGCAAGAGTGCTTCCGCGACCGGAGGCCAGAAGTACGGGGATCAAAGCCACTATTGTGGTTACTGTGGTCATTACTGCTGGTCTTATTCGCATTGTTCCCGCCTGCACAACAATTGCTCTCAACTGTTTCACTGTGGCAGGCTTCTCCCTCTTCACCATTCTTGTAATGTTCGAAGCCATAAGAACGCCGTCATCCACACATATACCAAGAAGGGCAATGAAACCAACAACTACTGCAACGGTAATATTAATCTGATCCGGAGCTGCGGCTCCTGTTAAACCTGCATTTTCAAGGCTTCTGTGGACTGCAGGCCAGAGCCTGAGTCCAAGCAGCCCGCCGGATACTGCTACAGGAATACTGCCTGCAAATATTATCGCCGGTACGGAAAATGTTCCAAATTCTGCATACATCAGCAAAAAGATGGAAAGCAGGCAGAGTGGAAGCAGAAGGATGAAACGCTTTCTGGCTTCCTGCTGATTCTGCCAGTCACCAACCCACCTGTACCAGTAGCCCTCCGGCAGATCAAGAACTCTCTCTTCGGGAGCCATATTCCGCTCTTCTCTGATGATGTCTCCAATAACCCTGTCAGCCTCCTGAATCAGGCTTCCCTGATCACGACCGGAAGAGTTGAGCATCAGGTAAGCTACTGGATCCCCATCAACTGATCTGATTGCAGCAGGCCCCGGTTCAGTTGTAATGGTGGCCACCATTGATAACGGATATTGTGTTCCATTCACAGACGAGACGAGTACGCTTTCAAGGTCATTGGTTCGGTCACGAAAATCCTTCTGATATCTTACCCTTATGAGATTGGAAGAGTATCCATCAACTATTTCGCCTGCAACCACTCCGCCGATTGCCCCTCTCAGGCCCATACTGACAGAAGACATTGGAATTCCAAGAAGCGCTGCTCTTTCCCTGTCCACTGAAACCCGGGCATAGGGTTTTCTGCCTGTTCTGAGAGCACTGATGTCACGAGTTCCGGGAATTTCTCCCAGTATCTCCTCCATGGCAATTGCAACTCTTTCCGCTTCCAGAGGGTCTGCCCCGTGTATCTCAATTCCCATTGATGTTTTTATTCCAGATTGCAGCATCACAATTCTCGTCTCAATGGGCTGCAACCAGGAAGGCGCGATACCGGGCATTTCAACTGCCGCTCTGAGAGAATCAAGAATATCCTGCTCTGTGACACCATCCCTCCATGAACTTCGCGGGTTCAGGGTGATAACAGTTTCGATCATTCCTGCCGGGGCAGGATCAAGAGGTGAATCTGCACGACCAGCCTTGCCAACAACCCTGTTGACCTCGGGAATCGCAGCCAGAGCTGCGTTCTGGTTTTCCATGACCCGACCTGTTTCATTAAGTGATCCTGCAGGAAGCAGAGAGGGCATGAACAGAAAACTGCCTTCATCCAGCGGTGGCATGAACTGGGTGCCAAGACCACTGAGAGCTGTAAAGCCAAGCAGTATCATCAATACAGGCAGGGCGATGAAGACACTTCGGTGTCCCATGCACCAGGCCAGCAGTGGTTTGTATCTTCTTTCAAGGGCTCCGAGTTTTTTTGTATCCTCTCTCTTCTCTCTTACTGCCCACCAGCCCAGAAGAGAGAGACTCATTGCCATTACCACTGCTGCCGCCACTCCTGCCCGTGATCCTGTCCATCCACCGAGAAGGCCCAGCCCCAGAGAAGCGGCAAACGCAAGTTTTAACCTGCCTTCAGGCCTGTTCAGGAATAGCTTCGCCGCTGCGGGAATAAGGGTGAATGCCGTGAGCCCTGCGCCGGCAAGTACCAGTGTTTTCGTCCAAGCAAGAGGTTGAAACAATTTCCCGCTCTGTCCGGTGAGGAAGAACACGGGAATAAAACTGATGATCGTTGTGCCAAGACTGGTAAGAATCGGCCCTGCAACAGAGTGAGCAGCCTCTGCCAGTGTACCAGTTCTTCTGTGTATGGCCTCCACCATCACAATCCCCATATCAACAAGAGTTCCAATGGCTACTGCAATTCCTGCATAGCTCATGATGTTGGCAGGAACGTTGAGAATTTTCATCGCAATGAAGCAGAGAAGAATCGCAAAAGGAAGACTGGCTGCAACAAGAAGGGCTTCCCGGGCTCGCCTTAAGAAAAAGAACACGATACCTATAGTGATAAAAATTTCCCAGATAATTGAGTCGGTTAAAGTTTTTGTAGTTTCCTGAATAAGTGTTCTTCTGTCATAGTAGGGATTAACAGAAACACCTTCAGGAAGCGCTGGCTTCAACAACTCAAGCTGCTCCTCTACCCCATCAATAACATCAACCGGATTTGCTCCCATTCGCATAGTTACAATTCCGCCAACTGTTTCTCCGTTCTCATCTGCAAGTATTCCGGTTCGGGGTCCAGGGCCCCAGTAAACCTGTGCAATGTCCCCGACTCTGACCGGGATACCGTTCTTCATTACAACCACTGTCTGCCTGAGCTCTTCTGGAGATGAGGGTTCAGTAAGGCCCTCGACAACGATCTCCATTCCGGAGACTTCAAATGCCCCGGCTGCAAAATCCCTGCCGGAGTTCTGTATTGCCTGCAGAAGAGAACCAAAATCGATATCCTGCTGCCACAACACCATTGGGTCTGCTTCCACGATCAGTTCTCTGCTGAACCCGCCAACTCCAGCCACCTCAGCAACTCCCGGCACCATTAACAGCTGTCTTGCTATCA
>JAGLQD010000300.1 GCA_023136985.1 Candidatus Sabulitectum sp.
CGGGGAATTAGACCCTCCTCAGATTGAATAGATTAACATCCTGTTCTCCTTTTATGACTATAACGTCTCAAATAAGTAGATAGCGGTAGGTTGTTTAATAACAAATCTGCTCGCTATGCTACTTTATTTGTTTGTTAGCTCTTAGTTTTTAATTTCTCGTTAAAACCAGAATTGTTTTCTGATCAGCAATTATTTTAACCTTTTCTTTCTTTCTGGCTCATCGAGGTAATTTTTATTTGTACTTACCTTTTTTCCGGTCTTTTTTTCCAATGCTTTTTTGGCATCACCTGCAATCTTGCCACCATCTTTTGCATCCTTTTTTAGCTTACTAAAACCTTGAGAATTGTCGGTTTGAGTTATTTCTGTTGTGGCTCTTTCACCAAGCATAGAAAAGATGAGTTCAAGATCGGTCATATGGTCTCGAAGATTTTCTCTTTTTAATTGTTTTAATTCCTTGTATTCACTCGGAGTCATTCCAAAGGTTGCCTTGCTTATTTCTGCTGTTAAAATTGCATACTCAATTTGCTTTTTAGCACCTCTTTGCTTCCATTCATTTGTAAGTTGATCACGAATAGCAATACCACGTATTCGTTTCTCAATCCAATCTGCGCTGTAACCTTTTGCCTGATATAAAGTTCTTGTTCGTTTTGTTGCAAGTTCAGGATCTTCAATTTCTTGTACTCTTTCATATCCTATTTTTGCAAGCCATCGTTTAAAAGGCTCTGCTTTAGGTGACGGAATAGACTGGATAATGCGAAATATACCCTCTGTGTTGGCACAATTTATCTTTTGCATACCTCCAGTAGTCTCTATCAAAAGGGGGGTGGCAATTTGCCCCCACCCTTTAGCAAGTTCTGCATCTCGTCTTCTCATATCTTTGATATAACCCTTTGGATTCTTTGAATCGGTTAATGCTAAAACCACATCTTCAATTACAAACCACCATTCGGAATTATGTATAGTTTTCCGTATTTCTTTTCTTTGAAAAATTGCTATTTTATTATCATTCATTTACAGTTCTCCAAAGTTGACTTAGATGTTAAGAGACTTTTCGATAATGCCTAAATCAGATGCCATTTTGATTTCCTTTTCTTGTACATAACAATTACTTGAGTTACAATAGTATTATTTTTTGCTTATCACAAGAGGAAGCTCTTATTCATTCTTTTATCTACTAATCAACAAAGCTATACATATCACTATTTGCCGGATATATTTGAATGAACTTGTTTTTACAGGATTACTATATTTTTCTGGGAATCAACAGGGCTATAGAATTCTATTTATTGCATTATTTTTTCAGAAGATTAACATCATTTTTAAAGTTTAAGTATGCAATATTTTTCTTTATGAATCATCTAGGCAATTGGCAAGCTAACATTCTAAATCAGCAGACTGCAATAATATGTATACTGGTAAAGAAGCCGCAGTTATGTTGAATTTAGTGGTTATGTTTTTTGTCGTCTTACAGTGATTTTATTGTTTGTAGGAACATTGTTGATGCAGTCATTTGACCTTGACCGATCTCAGTCAAGAAAACTTCATCCATGGTTCTCTCGCCACACTCCGGACAAATAATGGGTTTCTCAAAATCAGGTCGCCAAGTCTTTTCATAAATTCCAATTGTTCCCATCTCACAATCAAATTCATTTTTGCATTTCTTGCATTCAAAATTAATAATCATATTTTCTTTCTGCTGTCCCTTAATTGCAAATCCACCATGAGAAAGATAGTATCCTGTAGTATCAATAACAAGGAGTATTGAGAATAACCGAGCTTTGCGAAGCATCAACTGAGCATTTGCCTTGTTATGTATTGGTTCCCAACAACACACACCATTCCAAAGTTGTAATCTGCACAGGTAAACCATCTACCCGAGCACCTTCTAATACAACACCGGGAGGTGCAGGGATTGTCTTTATGCTGCTGGAATTCTTAACCTCAACTACCCATCCAACATTATGAAGGTGTTTTAATAGTTTATTCCTATAATGTGTTTCTGCAAGACCACCCTCTTCAATCACCGCACCATTTTCTTTATCACCTTCAGGGTAGAAGGTAGAAACTGCAATGAACTTACCATTGACTATTCTATAAAGCTCATCGAGTAGCTTTCCAGGATTTTGAACATTTTGATGCCCAACATGTGTGGTAAGTAATGAAATGGAATCGTTCACAAATGGCGTTTGACGAGCATCAAAGGCCAGTAAGCTAACTCGATTGTACAGATTCTGCTCTATTAACCATTTTCGATTCTTCACTAATATACTGGGGCTAAAATCTGTCACGACAATCGAATTAGGCAATTCTTTAAGCATTCTTCTGACCAATATACAATCTCCAGAAGCGAGATCAACGATGGGACCATTAAATTGGGAAGCTTCACTGATCAAATAGTCTATTTGATTGTTCGCGCATCTAATTGTATCTACCGAATCCAGCCTCTTTTTAGATATCGAGTAAGCAGCATTAGCGGCTTCGATATCACCACGACATTTGTGTATACGAGCTCTGTAATGTTGGTCAACTGGTCCGAGGGTATCCAGAGGTACATCCATAAGCCGTTTTTCAATTTCAGGATTCTGTTTCAAGAGCTGATCCAACCTGTCTATCTGTTCCCAAAGATCATTTCGCTTTAAATCTGTAGTCAGGAATACTCCTATGCCATCTCGAACGGGATACGCACTGGAACAGTCTTGACAGCACGCTTCGGCTACTTCTATTCGGTCGTGTGATTGCTCAGTGATATTCCAGTCTAGTTTCCCGTGGCATTTAGGGCATTCCAACATTTTTACTAAATACTTCTGCATCTGTTTCCTTTTCTCTCTATTGCATAACGCTTCAAATCAGCAGACAGCGATAACCAGTTTATTGCAGATTGAGCCGCTGTTCTGTTGCATTTGTTTGTTCAAAATTCTTAATCTCTGATAATGCATTCGTTATATAGACAGTACCGCAGATTCTACATACAAAAAGAAAACGCTATTGTTATTAGGACTTATGTGGGGTTAACCATAGCAATTGTCAGTGAAATATTATTTTTTGTTGAAATCAATATGCTTACCCGGTGGGACTCTGAAAGACATCATTGTACTTTTATCTTTATTCGTTACCGCAAAGTCACCTTGGTTAATTATATCCATACCAACAAGAACATCAATTCCGTCGGCAAGAATAGCCTCTGTCACTCGAACATCGCGGAAAATTACCTCATTAAGCAAAACAACATCTACAAAGTAAACATTAGTAACATGATTTCCACTTGCCGTACTAACTTTTACTCTTGATACGGGTTGCAGATTGCATTGAGATGCAACCTGATTGGAAATTGCAGTATGAGTAGCTCCAGTATCCCAAATAGCTTTGAATTCGGTCATTGTGGGATTCTCAACCTGACTTATAGAGGCGGCTATAGAGATTCGAGCTGGGGTTCTTAAAACATTCAATAAGCCACCATTACTTTTTAATGCAATACTTGCAAACGGTTTGCCTTGTTTTTTCTTCTGTCTGTTCTTTTGCCTTTTTTCAAGAGATTTCTGAGTTTTTGATTTAGAGGACATATCAGGCGAAAGCCACCCTTGAATGGAAAGTTTGTGTGTAGCTTGAAGAACCAGGTGTACATAACTGAACCATAAATGTTCCGAGTTCATGATCCTTCATCGTTGTTCTAATTGCTTCAGTTTCTGAATCATAAGCTCCAAGAACTTCACGTCCTTTGATTACGATATACTTACCATTATACCTTTTTACGAGATTATCCTGCTCTTTTAGATAGTACTCAAATTCTATTCCTAAGACCATTCCTCATCTCCTTTCCACACCTGTTCCTGTAAGAGAAACACCAGTAGTGCAATAGAGTTCCTAGCGAAGAAATATCACATCACATACTTTCCCTGTCAATAGTTAAGGAAATATAGAGAACAACTCGAAGCAAGGCATGTTTATGTTTGGTATGCGCAAAGCATATTTAACTTTTGAACCATTGATTGTACCGACTCAGTTAAAGTCGGACAAAAGTAAATCACATGGAGTATGATTAATGGATAAATACAAGTCAATAGCGAATGATCATAATAATTTGCAAGCAGATGTATACATAACACGGTAATTCTCGTGGTTTACTTGAGTCAGTTAAACTGAGTGGTTTGTTATGTATGATATTTTATGAGTTTCAACAGATATGTGGCTGAAGTAAGCTGGTTTTGCTTTCTGCCCTCTTTCTTCTGGCTTGAGAATTGTAAACCTGTTGACATCTGTCGGTTGACAACTTGCTTCTGCTGGTTCATTTTCCCGGCATATTAAGTCCCTTTTCAGGAGGTTTGAATGCCATCTTCGGCTGCGGTTGTAGAGATATTAAAAAGAGCTGATACCTTTGTTTCCGGTGAAGATATTGCAGGCACTCTTGGTGTTAGCAGAGCTTCAGTCTGGAAGCGGATCAAGGGTCTCCGAGATATGGGGTTCGATATTACGGCTTCCACAAACCTTGGGTATCGTCTTGTTTCTGTTCCGGATGTACCATCGGGTGAAGTACTTTCCACCATGTTGAATACAACAGTTATTGGGAAAACCATTGAATACTATCCTGAAATCACATCAACAAACGATAGAGCGATGATGCTGGGTAATTCCAGCGCTGTGTCAGGTACTGTGATAACTGCTGACAGACAGACTGCAGGGAAAGCCAGAAATGGTGGAACCTGGTCAAGCCCTTCAGGGAAAAACCTGTACCTTTCAATTCTTCTTCGGCCTGAAGTGGAACTTGCCAGGGCAGCTGAGGTTGCAGAGCTGGCTCTGAAGTCACTTGAGCTGAGCGTGCTTGGTTTTTTCCCGGACCATATTTTTGTGGCGAAAAATTATGGTCTGTTTGTTAATGAAAAGAAGCTTGGCGGGATCTTGTGTGAAGTGCGGGGTGAGATAGGTAACATCTATTACATGGCAGTTGGTGCAGGTTTGAATGTATCGCATTACGAATCTGACTCCCGTGCTGAATCTCTTTTCTCACTGACTGGAAAGATGCTTTCCCGGGCAGAACTTACAGTATCATTTCTTGAGAACTTTGAAAAACTCTATCTGAACTGGAAAGACAATGAATAGACAGAAAGCACTTGATATTCTCACGGTTCTTCCACTGACCAAGGTTGAGGATATGTGCAGCAGTTTGCGCTCTACCCGGTTTGGAGACAAGGTTGATCTGTGTGCCATAGTTAATGCAAAAAATGGAGCCTGTTCAGAAGATTGTGCATTCTGCGCCCAGTCAGGTAATCAGGGTGAGCCCATGATGGAGCTGGATGAATTGATTGATGTGCATCATTCAAACTCGGACGCCGGTATTCATCGATTTTCTACTGTGACCAGTGGAAGGGGGCTTTCCGGTAAAGAATTTCAGCGGATTTGTGACGCAGCATCAGCAGGAAGTGGCTACTGCCCGTTGTGCGCCTCTCTGGGAATTCTTGGATTCAGGGAATTGAAGCTGTTGCATGCTGCGGGAGTATCTCGCTACCATCACAATCTGGAAACATCTTCAGCATTTTTCCCCTCTGTATGCACAACACACACCTGGGACCAGAGAGCCATGACAGTAAGAAGGGCAAAACTAGCTGGAATGTCCGTTTGCTCAGGTGGAATAATCGGCATGGGAGAATCGGATGAAGACAGAATTGATCTTGCATTCTCGCTGCTTGAACTGGAAGTCGATTCCATTGCTTTAAACTTCTTCGTACCTGTTGAGGGTGTGTCTGTTACCGGTGAAGATATTTCAACCGAAAAACTTTTGCGGATAATCGGAATGTTTAGAGTGGTGAATCCTTCCGCGGAACTAAGAATCTGTGCCGGTAGAGACAAGCTTGCTGAGATGAGTGAAAAGATGTTTTCATTCGGGGTTACCGGAATCATGACAGGAACTCTGCTTACTACTGAAGGCAGCCAATATGAAGAAGATCTTGATCTGATTCAAAGAGCAGGATACAGGGTATGAGTTTTGAAGCAGCCAGACTTGACGAGCTTAAGAATCAGGGGCTGCTGCGTGAGTTAAAACTGCGGGACAGAGATCTGATGAATTTCTCTACGAATGATTATTTGAACCTGTCATCTCACCAGCTTGTCAGGGAAAGAGCAATTGACGCTATCAGGAACTGGGGAACAGGTGCAGGCGGATCCAGGCTTATGGCTGGAAATCTTTCGGTGCACCATGAGCTGGAGCAAAAACTTGCAGAACTTACCGGTATGGAAAGTGCTCTGATATTTGGCAGTGGTTTCCTTACTAATCTGGGAGTGCTCACAGCTCTTGCCGGTCGCATTGATGTGATCTTCTCTGACAGATTGAACCATGCAAGCCTTGTTGACGGGGCAATAACCTCACGGGCAGAAGTACGACGCTACAGGCACTGCGATGTTGGGCACCTTGCAGATCTTATTAGATCTTGTGGTTCAGCCGGCAAAAAGATCATTGTAACTGACTCAGTATTCAGTATGGATGGAGACATAGCTC
>JAGLQD010000301.1 GCA_023136985.1 Candidatus Sabulitectum sp.
CTTGATATCCATGAACTGGCGGTTGCAGAAGGCTGTCTGCTGGTGGTGGATGAAGCGCATGCTATTGGAGTTTTCGGATCCGGTGGCGGTGTATGCAAAAGTCTTTCTGTCAGCCCTGATGTGATCACAGGTACTTTAAGCAAGGCACTGGGTGGTTACGGTGGTTTTGCATCCTGCTCTGCGAGCCTGCGATCTTTCTTTGTAAATCAATCCAGAAGTTTTGTCTACACAACCGGTCTGCCTCCAGCTTCAATTGGCGCAGCACTGGGGGCACTGGAAGTAATTGATTCTTCCGCCGATATGGGTAAAACTCTTCTGAAAAATGCAGAGTTCTTCAGAAACAGGTTAAATGAAATTGGTTTTGATACCTGCGGGTCTACCTCGCAGATCATTCCTGTGATTGCAGGGAAAAACTCAAGTGCTGTTTCTTTTTCAGAACATCTTGAAAAAGCAGGAATTCTTGCTGTTGCCATCAGACCTCCCACTGTTCCCCGGGGGTCTGCACGACTACGTTTTTCCTTAACACTGGGCCATTCCCACCAGGATGTAAACAAGGTAATCTCTGTGATGGAAGGGCTGAAATGGAAATAGTTTTTATCAGTGGATGGGCAACCACCAGTGCAATATGGAAGAACATTGGAGATACAGGTTTCCCAGTTCATTATCTGGAATGGAATGAAGTTCTTGCAGGTTCTGTTACTCTACCCTCATCTTGTATTGTGGTTGGATGGTCACTGGGTGGGCAACTGGCCCTTGATATGCTGAATTTTCCTGAAGTTAAAGGCTTGCTGTTGATCTCTTCAATGAGCTGTATTGCCTCTGCTTCCGGCAGACCTGGTGTTGATCCTTCATCTTTCCATGAAATATCTTCAATGCTCTCACGAAGCAGAGCTGGCTATTTGAAATCCTTCTTCCGGAAGTGCGGTGCAGGAAGAGATGAACTGCCCGAATTAATGAAACAGTCTTCTTCCTTTACTGATGAAGAATTGCTGCTCGGGCTGGAAATGATGTTCAAGAAGGTTGTGAAACCAGCCAGATCACTGCCTGCAACTCTGATTCATGGAACCTCCGACGCAATCATTCCATTTGAATGCTCGATGCATATTTTTGAAGAGATGCTTTTCATGTGCACTTCACTTGTTCCTGTATCAGGTGGAAATCATCTGCTGCCACTCACACACCCTGATGTCGTAACAGAAGCGATTAAAGAGCTTGCAGAGCGTATCGATTCCTGAGATAAATTAACTGTTTCACTTTTACACCCCTGAAAGAATGCTTTTGAAAGAACTGCATCTAATCTATGACCACAAAGCTCCTGGTAAAAGTGGCATCTGCTGAGGTCATCCTGCAGAAGTAGATAC
>JAGLQD010000302.1 GCA_023136985.1 Candidatus Sabulitectum sp.
TGATTGCCAGGCCCAGCCCGGTGCCACCTTTGGCTCTTTTTGTTGTGAAGAATGGATCAAAGATCTGTCTCTGAGTCTTTTCATCCATGCCTTTCCCGTTATCCTCGATCTCAACAACAACTGCATTCTTGTCCATTGAAGAACTTACAGTGATAAGACCCTTAGTGTCATCCGGAATGGCCTGGGCAGCATTCACAATAAGGTTAACCAGCACCTGCTCTATCTTCTGAGAGTTCCCGGGGAATGTCATCATGTTCTCCGAGAGTTCAAGCTCCATCTCCCCGTGTTTGTGGACTTCATTCTGCACAAGCCTCTGTGTGGCGCATATCAGGGTGTTGATATCTACATTGTCTACAAGCAGCCCTTCATCCTTCCGGGCGAAGCCTCGAAGACCCTCCACAATTCCTTTAATTCTCTCTGATCCATGTCCCATATCATCAACAAGAGTCATGATGTGTTCCCTGAAAAAAGAATATTTTAAACGGGCGATCTTCAGATCCGGGTGTGCTTCCTGATATTCGTCAACTATGGGCAGCATATCATCCATTGCCTGTTTAACAATTTTAATGTTTCCCCGGATGAACTGGTTTGGATTGTTGATCTCATGCCCAATACCGCTTACCAGCTGCCCAAGAGAAGCAAGCTTGTCCGCCTGCTGGATCTGCTGTTCGTAGGTCTTTTCAAGGGTAACATCTCTGTAGAATTCCATAATACCCTCTACCTCTTCATTTTTGTTAAATACGGGGAGGGCATGCACTTCCAGATATTGATCTTTGTCTCTGAAAGTAACAGTGATTGGGGTTTTGTTCTTTACGATCTTTGACAGGCGACAGTTAATACATGGGGTTTCTCTGTTGAAGCATGCGCGGAAACACTTTTCTCCGGGAAGAATGTCATCACGGTTGCTCATTATTACATCCCAGTTAAGGTCGATCATTAGAACTTTGTCAGGAATCGCCTTGAACATGGTTTCAAATCTTCTGCTGCTCTCATTCATTGTTTCATTCACGCGGCTCAGGTAGGAATCTACTGTCTTAAGTTTGAGTTTCTGTGATTTGAGCTCGGACTCCCTGCTTGCAATTTCAGATTCCAGCTCTTTG
>JAGLQD010000303.1 GCA_023136985.1 Candidatus Sabulitectum sp.
TTCACCAAGTAGCCTTGCCACTGCATCAACCTCATTGTATGCCCCCATACATCCAAGTGCATACACCAGCCTCTGAAGAAACAGAGGCTCTCCGGTTCTTGTGTACGCGGAGCGCCAGACCGAGCACGCAGCAATTCGCTTTCCCGAAAGCCATAACGCCTCACCCAGAGACATTGGATCAGAAGATGCAGTAGAACCCAGAAGAACCTGAAATACTTTGCCTTCTCGTAACTGAGCCTGTGGTGAATCTGAACTGGAATCACGGATTGATACCTTTTTCCTGATTTTCAGAAGAAGATCGGAATCACCCCTGGCAAACATAAATGCCTCTGAAATACGACCGGCCATGAGAAGAAGCTCCACCACCTGAGATACGGAAAGAGAACCGCTCTCACCTGCTGTGGGCATAAAGACATCAACAATACTTCCTGCGGCATCCCGATTCTTATCAGAACCATCTTCCAGAATATCAATAGCGAAATCAAACAATTTATCCGTTGATTTACATCTGATCAGCATCTCAACAGCTGCGGAGACTTCCTCCTTATCGGAGTTACCTGCACCATTGGGAAAAAGCTGAGCGATCGAAGAAAACGCCTGCTCTCTGCTGGAACACAAAAGCAGAAAGTCCATTCTATAATCGGGGTTATCTATTGTGTCCTTGAGAAGCCCCTCAGAACTGTCCGCTCCAAGGTCAGCAATAGCCTTTCTCACTTCATGCGCCTGTGGTAAGTATCCTGACATTTCAGCGAGAATCTCAAGTTGCTTCAGTGCATCCAGCGACTCTGATTCTTTCCACACCGAAAGAGGCTTTTCGATCATTTCAGAGGGCAGAATAACATCAGAGGGTATCGGCCGGGTGAGAAATCCCTCCGGGTTACCTGAAGCAAGCAAAAGAAGCATTCCCAGAAACTCGTCCCCTGCTGCCAGCTCGGAAATTCTCTCATGCAGATCCGGTTGCATGCATAAGGCTTTTATCAAAGCAGGGGAAGAATCGAATTCATCGATCAATTTTGTTCCCAGCTCTGCAGCGAATATCAAGCCGGGAGCATAGCTGTTCTCTATGGAATAATCTGTACCTGCCTGAACAAGTTCCAGGGCAAGTTCGGAATTGCCTTCTACAGCTGCCCCTGCAGCTGCCCTGTAACCTTCGGGATCACCGGCATAAAGTCGAGCCAAAGCAAGACATCCGAGGATTTCCGGGGAATGAGAAACTTCAAGCACGGTATTCTCAAGATATGCCAGAACATCGCTGTGTTCAAGAAACTCTTTTAAAGTTACCGCTGCTCCGGCAATGTCGTCAGTGTTGAGTTGTGCCTGGGCAAGAGCAATAGCCATATCAGAAGAAGCCTTACCTGATTTTAGAAATTCAGCGAGAACTTCTTTTGCAAGATAGGCAGTTCTTCCAGAAGCCGCAGCTCTGGTCAAAAACTCTGTAGCCTTTTCTCTATCACCTGCAGCCAGAGCCTCACACCCGCTTACAAGCTGAGTGATATCCTCTTCAGAAGTACGCAGTCCTTGAACGGAAGATGCAGCGGTTCCAGGCATGCCTCTTTCAATGAAATAGCTCAAACGGAAGAGAATAGTATCTACTTTTGTTTCCAGAACAAGTTCGGCTGCAAGCTTGTCCATCCATTCCTCTGCTCCGGTTGAAGCCATGAGAGGAAGAAGTTTTTCTACCACTCCACCCCGACCATTCCTGTTCAGTGCCTTAAACAGCAGAGCAGGTTTCATGGCAGAAACAGAAGAGAATGGCAAAGCTGAAACAATACCGGTGACCCTGTCAACAAGATCCTTTTCTTCGAGAGCCGCAGCAAGACGAATCGCTGACTCTTCAAAGTTGCCGGAATATATGCTTGCAGATGCCAATACCAGTTCTCCAACCGGTGAGCCGGGAACAAATCCTGATGACAGAACCTCTTCACCTCTGGTCTTCATCACTTCTCTGTCGAAAATCTCAAGGAGAGCCCTGTCTTTTAATCTTTCTCCTGCAAGAAGAAGTTCCAGCCAATCATTCGCGGATTCGGTACCGCTGCCTGTTTTGTACCCGGCTGCAGCTCTAAGTCTTCTTAATTCCAGGTGAGAACTCATGAGGCTGTCAAAATGTGACAGGACTGAGACGATGTCCTGCCTTGATTTAACATCCTGTCGAGCCGATAGATGCTTTAAAGTCGCTGCAGCTTCACCGCCTCGCTTATCAATAAGCAAAACAACTGCAAGAAGAGTCAACACAGCAGCACTGGTTCTGTCACGCTTCAAAAGCTTTTGAATCTGCTCGAGAACCCACTCGGGAGATTGAAGAGCGCTGAGACCAAGTACTTCTACAGCATCCTCAACGGCACCTTTTTCAACCAGGAACTCTCCAAGTTTACCTGTAATGAGACCTTCCCGGTCTACGCCTGATTCGATAAATTTACGACAGATCTCAACAATCGGTGAATCCACAACATCGTTGCATTGAAAAGCTCTGTCTACAGAATCAAGAGCCTGTGTGTTTTCTCCTCTTGTAAGTCGGAGTCTAGCCTGTAGAAGGTGAACTCTTGCAAAACTGGAAGAATTAAGTACAAGGTTTGTTACAGCCTGCTCAAGTATGGAAGAGTTGCCATTCTCATCGATCAGGTTATCCAGAATAAGGCTTGCGTCGTCTACCCTTCCGTTCTCACTGATCAATCTGGCAAGAGAAATACTTGCTCTGGGGGTTTTATCAAATGGCAGCAGGTCTTTTTCTACCAGTGCTATGGCCTTTTTAACAACATCTGATTCAGCATCATACAAGCTGGGTAGTTCTGAAATAGCTCTTTCAGTGTCACCAATAGCAGCAAGAACCATTATTCTTTTTAAATTAACTTCCATGTCTGTTCCACCGGTGCTGGCTGCTATCCATCCGCTGAGTCTGGCAAGACTCTCCTCAGGAAATCTACATCTCTCAGCAGCATCCACAAGAATATCCATTGCCGCCTTTGGATCTCCCTTTTGCAGCACCACTATGGACCATGCAAGAACTCGATCTATACTGGATCCAAGTTCTCTGCCTGTAACTCCTTCAAGGGTCTGAAAAGCACTGTGAATCGAATTTGTGAAACGATTAACCGTAAGTCTTTCAGTCCTTCCCAGAAGTTCTATCAAACCGGTAAAATCCCTCTGATGCAGCCTCGACCGCCAGATAACCCTGAGAAGCTCAATTGACCTGGGAAACTGAGCCTGCTTCTCTTCCAGTAAACGCGATACGGTCATTCTTAGATCCGAATGTGTCCGCATTATCTTCTCACCAATTCTTCCACCCAGATCAGGATGCCCTATGTCCATCAGAAACGGAACAAGCTTAGCAGACACCTCGTGATCAGAAAGAAGAAGATCGAGCTCTTCCTCTACCATTACAGCCGACTGATCTACCATGTCACTGGCAGCAAGATCCTGAATTTTCTTGAATGTTCTCTGCGCTTTCGATCCGAAAAGAAATGCCATGATACCTACTCCGGTTTAATGATCAGGTTTTCACCAATTGATAATGCCGATGAATCTTTATCGTTAAATTCCATTATCTGTTCAACTGAAACTCCGTATTCCACAGCCAATGCCCACATAGAATCCCCAGCCTGCACAATATGAGTTACCTGGCTGCCTGCTCTCACCATTGCCACAGCACCGGATCCCTCTGGTGGGGTACCTCGGAGAAGCAGCT
>JAGLQD010000304.1 GCA_023136985.1 Candidatus Sabulitectum sp.
ACTCCTTCCAGCTGTGTATTGAAAAAAAACACTTTCCTTGTTATCTAATGGGTATCATATACTGCACAGCATGGAAGGAAGGAAATACCATGAGATTGTTCAAAGCAATTTGTATGACAGCGTTTCTTGCAGCGGGGCACGGTTGCTATTACGGTTCAATGATCGGGGCAAGAACCCTGGGAGAAAACCATATGACTGTCACCGGAGCTGTTGCTCTGCCTGCATATTTCAATGCAGATGACCGAAGAGAAGCTGGAGAAGACAATATTGATGATGTTCCGGTTTCCCCCAGTGTTACTTTTCTTTCCGGTGCCACCGAAAAGATAGATATCGGAATTTCAGGCAGGGCATGGGGCATTGGCCCTTTGATGAGAGTGGGTCTTTTCGGTCCGTCGGACAAAGCTGCCCTTTCTCTCATTGCCGGGGCAAGCTACATCATACCGGCAAAACTTCTTTCCACTCAATTTGGTATCTCAGCAGGTTATCTTCTGGGATCTTCGCTTGAAGTGTACACCGGATGGGATGCAGGGTACGGACCTGATCTTGTAAACATTCCAGAAGATTCAGACGGGAATAATGACTGGGATGAAGTGGAGAACAAACTGCATCACAGCATCAATGCAGGCGTAATGTACGGTCTTCCCGGTAGAGAGGAAGAATGGATACCGGAGTCCATCGGTTTTGAGTTTGCCATTCCAATGGATCTTACGAAAAACCTTGTGATGTTCGGCCTTGCAGTCACATACTGAAAAACCCGGCCACCGAAGCAGCCGGGTTACTGACTTTTGAGAACAGGGCCTTAGAATGTCGCTTTTATCGCACCCCAGCTCTGTCTTTCCAGTGAAACCACATAATCAGGGAAGAGGATAGTAGCTGCATCTGGAGCTGTGATTGAAAGGTCATCGAACCATACAGCGTCATATTCCGCCGCAGCATAGATTCTGCCCTCTATTATGAGACCAGTGTGACCATCTACAACTGTCCACTCCCATTCAAGAAAGCTCCAGCCGGTGCCAGCGCTGTAATCAGCGTTACCACCGGCAGAGCCGTCGTAAACTGTGGGATCAGAGGGATCATCATTCCAGTGACCCCAGATACGACCTGAAGGGTTGGTGCCGGGAGTGTCATCATATACCCAGAATGAAGCAGCAACAGTGTCTCCGTCGTTGAGATCTTGAATCCAGCCAACGAATGCCTGAGGTGTACCTCCCAGGGGAGACTCCTCAAACTTGAGGGACTGAGTTCCATTGTAAACCGGGCTTGTATCTTCAATGGTCGCAATGCCATTGCCATAGATACCCAGAACAGTAGCTGTTTCCTCCCAGCCATATGTTTCTGTCTGAAAAGCCTGGGCAACAAGAGGAAGCGCCAGAAGTAAAGCCGCTAGAAAAAAAACAGTTCTCATGATTTCTCCCATCATATTATTCGGATCAGGGTTCAAAAGAGCCTTCGCTTGTCGAAGCTCAACTGCATATAATACTATGTTGTCAGGATTTTGCTAAGTGTTGATTTTTACTGAAAATATTGGCAGAGCACAGAATATGACTTCTGTGCAGTACTGTGGCGCATCACTGACACTACGCCTTGGAATGGTCAAGAAAAGAGGGAGGATTTCCATGAAACTTTTTGTACTTTTACTGGTGGTGTCTGCGGGGCTCTGCTTCGCCGACGGAACCGAAACCCAGACAGACTGGTCTGCGGGACCTGGGATACCAGGGCCTGTAACCACTTTTGGTACTGCTTTTGATTTCAGTAGCGGAGTAGATTTTTCCGTGGTAGGCGAGGCTGCTCTCAGCCTTAGGCACATGGTAGATGATTTTGCCGATGCTGCCCGCTGGACAGATTGCGCAGACATCGATGGCGATGGTGATATGGATCTTCTTGTTGGTCTGTACTCCGCGGATTCCCTTTTATGGTACGAGAATCTGGATGGAGAAGGATTTGCCTGGGAAACTCACGGAATTGCAGCTGGAGACGGACCTTCAAGGGTTGTTCTTGCTGACATGGACGGAGATGCGGATCTGGATGCCGTGTGTGGCTTTTACAATTCAGGTAGTGATCTTGTGGCCTGGTACGAAAACGACGGCACCGGCGGCGGCTGGTCACAGCACGAAATCGAACCTTCTATTGACGGTTGCAGGGGTGTTGTTGTAAGAGACATGGATGATGATAATGACAACGATGTAATTGTTGCCTCCTACAGCGATGACTATTTTTGCTGGTATCAGAATGATGGCACAGGAATCAACTGGACCAAGCACGACATAGGTACCGGAGACGGTCCCCGAATAGATGATGCCATGGACCTTGACTACGACGGTGATATCGATATCGTGGTTGGGCTTTACTCATGTGATTCACTCTGCTGGTATGAGAACGAAGGCATTGGCAACCCCTGGACCCGACATACGGTCAGCGGTTCATTCAATGGCTCCCGAGGAGGCCGGTTCAACGACTTCAATGGGGACACTTTCATAGATATTATGGCTCCATGCGGCGTCGGCGACAGTCTCTGCTGGTTCGAGAATTCCGATCTTATCGGTACATCCTGGACAAGACACACCATCGCTGTTTTTGATTTCCCCTGGATGGCAAATACCGCTGACATCGATGATGATGGCGACTCTGATGTAATGGTTTGCGGTTACAGCGCTACCTTTACCGGAGCTATCTGGTACGAGAACAATGGAACTGGAACCGCCTGGACCGAGCATGTAGTCTATAGTGGAGCTACTGCAGGCGCACTTACCATGTTCATTGGTGCTTTTGATATCAATCTGGACGGCGTCATGGATGCTGTGGTAAATCAAAGTGGTTACGATGAAGTAGCGTGGCACGACCTCCTTGTAGGCAATGGCGTTGTAGAATCATCCATTCTCGATGCTCAGGAGGATGCAGGCTGGACCTCCATTGACTGGACTGCAACCACAACCGGTAACAATTCAGTTGAATTCCAGGTAAGAAGTTCAGATGATTCTGCTGATATGGGTGACTGGTCTTCAGATATAGCCTCACCTGGCTCACTGTCTCCCTATACCACATCCGGGGATGACTTCATACAGTACAGAGCCTTGCTGCACACTGATGATATCAATGATCTACCGGTTCTGGAAGACATGACAATTAGCTGGACTTTTGTCAGCATCGAACACGGCGCTGAAGCGGTTGAACAGTACACATTCGGCATAGTCTCGGCAAATCCATGCAGAGTTGCCCCTGTTATCAGCTTCAGTATCCCTGTGGGTGGAAAAGTTGAGCTGGATGTTTTCGATGTTTCCGGAAGAATTGTTCACAGTAACTCTTCTGAAAACCTTGAAGCTGGATCATACCAGGTAACTCTTGACAGCATGTCACCGGGTGCCTATTTCATCCGGATGAATGCAGGAGAATTCAGTTCTACTGAAAAACTTGTTGTTATCAGATAGATTTCAAATGTAGTTTCGACAGAGGGCGGTGGTCACTGACCACCGCCCCTTTACTCAGAAGCTGATTTCAAACATACTCCACTAGGCGGTGAGCACCGTCTGGCAAACCGGAAGTAATTCCGGGACGCAAAACCTACGGGTCCTAACCTGTTGCGGGGAAACAGGAAGGATGGCCGGGTTACCGTTGTAAATCGCAAACCGGAAGTAATTCCGGGACGCAAAGCCTACGGGTCCCAGCCCTTTAAAGGGAAGGATGGCCGGGTTACCTGACGCTCCGATGAAAAACGCGGAGGAATTGGAGGTGCTCGTTATGAAGAAGGCTATGGTACTTATGGTGCTGCTTCTTCCTGCGGTTCTACTGGCTTCCGTGACGGAAACAGTAATACCGTCCACTCTGGATGCTTATCTGGCTTTTGCCGGAAATGCCATGGAGGATGGAGACTTCGATGTTGCGTTTCTTCTTTACGAAGAGGCTGTTGAGAGAGATCCCCACTCTCAGGCTGCTCTTGCCGGAAGACTAGTTGCTTTTGCGGAGAGTCGCAGCTCGGATGTTGTTAGTATTGCTGTTACCGGTTTGAACTGAGCTGGAGATTCCGGCTGGAAAGTCTCAGACCTTTCAGCCGGAGTCTGATTAATTACAATTAGCGGGGATGTATAAATAGTGATTCGTCTTTCAGAAGACAACCGACAGACAGAGCTGGAACCCTACAAGCCATCCTGGAAGACTCTGTTTCTGGTATCGGGTCTTACTCTGGCTTACTTTTACTTCTTTTTTAATTTCCCCAGACCTGTACTTGTTCTGCTTGTTGGTATCCCTGTGCTCTTCTTTTTTATACTCCATAATCCCAACCCTCGAACATGGGTATTGCTGCTTCCGTTTGTGGTAACATATGGGGATATAACTCTCAATTACGGACCGTTCTACATCGCCGTGGCCACCCTGGCAGTTCAGGCTTCTTTTCTGCTCTATCTTGTTGTGAAATTGGCCGGATTTAGAAGCTTCCCCCGTTTCCCGATTGTTGTTTACTTAGTTTTTGCAGCGTTTCTGATGCAGCTAGTTTCTATGTTCATTTCTATGCACTACACAAATAGTTTAACCGGCAATATTATCAGAGATGCCAACAAGATCTATCTTTCTGCTCTCCTGATCCCAGTAATTTACGATTGGTTTGGACGGGGAGAGTGGCTTGTTCGAATGCTTAAAATGCTTACGATCATGCTTATTATCATGTCTCTATACGGTTTGTATCAATACTATTCCGGCAATCTGGATAATTCAGGGGAAAGAGCATCAGGCTTTGATCTGGCAGGCAGGATTTATTCCTCCTTTGGTGGTGGATCCAATTCATATTCCGGTGTGCTGGAGCTCATGATACCCACAGCTCTTGCGTCCATGTTCTTTTTCAAGAAGAAAAGCTGGAAGATCATTGCTCTGGCAGCAACCATGCTCGGGTTTCAGAATGTGCTGTTTACATTCTCGCGAGGGGGATTCCTTACGGCATCTCTCGCTACCCTTGCCTATCTAATCTACAGATACAGAAATAAAATATGGGTTCCGATCCTGGCCTTTTCCATACTCGCCGGTGGTCTTTTGCTTAATGCGGAAGAATTCAAAAGGCAGCTTACGATCTTTGGCGATACACAATCATTGATGCTGGACACCAGCCTTCTTCACAGATACACTTCTTACATGGGATTCGCAAACTCAATAAAAGAATCCCCAGTGGTTGGAGTCGGGTGGGGAAGTAGAGAGTTTTACCATGGAAGAACGGCTTTATACGCTTTCTGGGAGGTAAGGCACGAAGACAGTATAGAAAAGATCACAAGGTTTGGGGGGTTGAACAGTACTTTCCTGGAAATGCCCTACAAGGGGGGATTATTCTCTGCAATTTCTCTGTTGCTCCTGCTCATGGCTTTCATTTTCACCTCATTCAAGCTGTTAAGAAGCGGTACCGATAAATCTCTGGGTATGGGGCTGGTCTGTGGGCTTTCCGCTTTCTGGGCCCATCAAGTTTTTGACAACCTGACTCAATGGCCGCAGACCGGAGCTTTCTTCTGGCTCATTTTTGCTCTTTTGATAAGTATTGCTTATCCATGTTGCGGTAAAGAAGTGGATTCGCTATAAATTCTGAATGCTTTTCAGAGAGGAGTTATCCTGGTAGAATTTCTTGTTGAAACAATATGGATATGTGTGGGCATAATACTTGTGCCCATGGTGGTGTATCCTGTTGTCATGTTTCTTCTGGGCATTGTTAAATCGCAGAAAAACGAATTTTCATTCCAGGAATTTCCTATTGTGAGTGTGATGGTTGCAGCTCGCAATGAGGAAAAGTGTATTGGAGAGCGAATCCGGAATCTTCTTGCACAGGACTATCCTGCAGGGCGTTTCGAAATTCTTGCAGCGTCAGATGTTTCCACTGACAGTACAGATGATATCATTAATTCGTTCGCAGACAGAGGAGTCCGCTTCTTCAGGTTTGAAGAACGAATGGGCAAATCAGCACTTATGGTGGAATTATCTAAAAATGCAATCGGTGAGATTCTGATCTTCACCGATGCTAATACACAGTTTAGTCCAGATACTGTAAGAGAATTAGTAGAGCCTTTCGCCAACCCTGAAGTTGGTTGCGTAGACGGATCAAAGCAGAACAGTCTGAACTCAGTTACATGCGAATCGATCTACTGGCGCTATGAACAGATGCTGAAGGCTCTGGGAAGTAAAATAGGTGCTGTCCTGGGGGCGACTGGTGCTGTTTTCGCAGTTCGCAAAAGCCTCTACCAGCCACAGAATGCTGCAAGAGCTGACGATTTCGAAACGGCAGTTTCCACACGGATTCAAGGATATACCTGCCTTTATAACTCCAGAGCAGTGGCTGCTGAACCCACACCGGACAACTCAATGCAGTACCATCGCCTGGTCAGGATAGTAAGCTGGATGATCGGTTCGGCTTTCTCTCTATTGGGCAAGGCGGTAAAAAACAGAAAGTTCGGTCTTGCTCTACAACTCATTGTCCACAAAATACTAAGATGGAATATGGGAATATTTGCCGTGATAGCCACTGTTGCCGGACTTCTCCTGGCAATTTACGATTCTCCGACCAATCCTCTTTTTCTAAGTGTTATGATTTTTAATATAATTGCCCTTATTGGAAAAGTTGCAGGTAGCAGATTTCCATCTTCATTGAGACTGCCTTATTTTTTCTGGTTGATGTGTCTAGCTTCGCTGTCTGGAGTCGCCAGGGCTGTTACTTCTCAGACTGCTGCTGTATGGGATCACAGCGCAAGGTAGATTCGCTATACAAGGAGGCTGCTTTTGATACTGTTAACTTGCTCTGCTATTCTTTTTCTTGGATTGACTTCAGAAATGTACCCGGGAGGTCTTTCCGGTCTGCAATTGAGCACAGGTACCGATGCTGCTTTGACGCCGGCAGATTATTTCAGTGCAGACGAGTATATAGTTACCCCCGGTGACCAGATCTGGATTTCTTTCCCTGGTGGAATTCCTTTCTCCTCCTCAAATGATGCAGTTTCCTCTGTGTTCATTCCCGTAGGTCTGGATGGGGTTCTTAACATCCCCACCCTGCCTCCTGTTGACACCAACGGCATGACTCTACACACCCTGCAGAACACAATTGCCGGGCTTGTATCGAGAAGCTACAGAGGAATGATCGTCAGCGTTGGGCTTGCCAGATCAGCAAGCTTCCAGATTCCAGTCACTGGCCAGGTGGGCAGACCTGGGATTGTTACAGTTAACGGACTATCCAGACTCACAGAAACCCTGGAACTGGCTGGTGGTCTTTCTTCTTCGGGATCTTCGTCAAACATTATCATCATCTCTCTTGAAGGCGATTCAACCACTTTCAATCTTAACGATTTCTTCGCTAACGGCGATTTAGGTGCAAACCCTCTGGTACAGAGAGAATCCAGGATACATGTTCCTACTCTTCTTTCAACTATCACAGTGGAGGGTGCTATTTTTCCTCCCTTAAACAGGCTGGAAAACGGCACTGCTCTTGCCAATCACAAACTGATAGAGTTTATTCCAGGAGAAAATGCCAGAGATGCTGTTATCCGGGTGGGCGGGACTTTAGGATCCGCTGATCTGAGTAACTGTTTTGTTCATCGCACCAATACGGATTTGCTCACGGAATTTATACCGTTCGCAATGCAGGGTCAAGCAATATCTGTTGCACTTATGCCTGGTGATAGAATTGTTGTACCATCACTTTCAGAATTTATTAATGTTACAGGAGAAGTTGTTTCAAAAGCCCCGATTCCTTACTCACCTGGAATGACTGTAAACTATTACATCGGGCTTGCAGGTGGTTTTAATGCAGTTGCCAGGCGTGGCTCGATGAAGGCAACTCTCTTTGACGGTGAAAGAATAGATGTTGAGTTAACAGATATAGTACCGCCTGGAGCGACAATCGATGTACCCAGAGTTCCTGTGAAATTCTGGGAGGAGTACCTGGTGATTCTTACCGGGGTTGCTACTGTGGTAATTGCTTATCAAAGCATCTTCAGTAATTAAGGGGAATGATGAGTGAATCGCCTAACAACATTTTGTATGTTCTTCTAAAGAACAGAAAAATCATTGTCAGAGTACTTGCTATTGTAATGGGAATCACCATAGCTATAACTTACATTATCCCCAAGGGATACACAGTTACTACTGTTATTCTTCCTCCTGAAGAACAAGCAACTCCCGGGTTAAGTCTGGGCGGGTTGTCCCTGGGAGAGTTTGCGGGGTTTTTCAGTGGCGGTATGGGGTATACTCTTCCACTGATGACCACCCTTGCAGATGTCTATTCGGAGATACTTAACAGCAGAACCCTTATAGATCAGGCTATATTAACCACAGGATACTTAGACAGTCTAAATCTGGCCGAAAGGTATGAGGAGGACCCTCAGCTGGCCATGTTTCTGGCCAGAAAATCTTTTAAGAAAAATTATACTGCGACAGTTACCTCTTCCGGGTTTATTGAAATAACAGTTACTTCTGGAAAGCCTCTCTATTCTGTGGAACTGTCCGAAAAGATTGTTTTTCTTCTTGACAGCATAAACACCAGCATTACCCTGGCTCGCTTCACTGAAAGCCGGGAGAACACAGAAAATCAACTTGCCATTGCACAAACCGGTCTTGAGAACACCATTGCTGCCATGCTGAGGTTCGAAGAAGAATACGGCACGATCATGCCCAACGAGGAAGTAGCTCAGGTGATGTCTGTGCTTGCTGATATGAAGGGCAGATACATTGAAACAACCCTGATGGCCAGCGCTGTAAGAAACGGTATAAGATCGGGAACCACATCTCAGCTTCTAGAGCTTGATGCAACTGCATCAGCCCTGAGACAAGCCATTCAAGTCATTGAGAGCGGCTCGACAGCCGGCGGTGTGGACATGGGAATCGGCCTGAGCAACCTGCCTCCGGCAATGATTCAGTATGCCATGCTTCAAACCGATTTTGAGATGCAATTGATGATGTCTTCTGCCCTGGAACTTCAGGTCGAGCAGGCCATAATTCAGGAAACAACCATTGCAAGCTCTTTAAGGATTCTTGATCCTCCACGACACCCCGGATGGAAGAGCAAGCCAAAGAGACTTTACATCTGGATAGAATTATTCATTGTTACTATGCTAGTTCTTGTTATCTTCCTTTATTCCAGGGAAAGATGGCACCAGCTTCAGCAGGAGAATCCCGAGACCTGGGAGAAATGGAACAGTCTGAAAAAAGAGATCAGGAATGACTTTAGAATAAGAAAACAGAAGTAGACCGCTTTTACCGAATCACTTCCATTCCCATTCTTTCAGCCAGGACAGGTGGAAGCTTTATGCTTCCATCTTCCTGTTGGCCATTTTCCACAAGAGATATGATAAGCCTTGGCAGAGCAAGTCCGGAACCGTTCAGGGTGTGTATGAACTGAGGCTTTCCTCCACCCGTGGGTCTGTAACGCATATTACCCCGCCTGGCCTGGAAATCACGGAAATTCGATATGGATGAAACCTCAAGCCATTTTTCCTGTCCTGCTGACCAAATCTCAATGTCAAAGCATTTTGCCGCTGCAAAACTCAGGTCACCGGAGGCAAGAAGCAGGATCCTGTAAGGTATTCCCAGCTGCTCCAGCATACCGGCTGCGTGATCAAGAAGCGCTTGATGTGCCTGGTCGGATCTTTCCGGATGCTCCAGACGAACCATCTCCACTTTTTCAAACTGGTGAACTCTATTAAGGCCTCTGTTGTCTTTGCCGTAGCTGCCAGCTTCCCTTCTGAAGCACGGAGTGTAACCACAGAGTCTTACCGGCAGGTCCGCTTCTTCCAGAAGCTGATCCCTGTAAAGATTTGTAATGGGGACTTCGCCTGTAGGTATAAGATAGAGATTGTCCCGACCGATCTTATACATATCGTCTTCCATTTTAGGAAGTTGTGCTGTAGCAGTCATAGATTCAGCTTTTGCTAGAAAAGGAGCCCAGATCTCTTCCATTCCCGCCTCGGTATGGTAGTCAAGCATCCAGCTTATCAGGGTTCTCTGCAGTCTTGCTGCCCAACCGCGAAAAAGAATGAAGTTGGAACCGGCTATCCTGCCTGCAGCTTCAGGTTGAAAAACATCCTCCATGAGTTCCCAATGAGGCCTGGGCTTGAAAGTGAATTCAGGAATATCTCCCCAGGACCTGAGAGTAACATTATTTTCTTCACCGCCCACTGGAACATCAGAGTCAGGAATATTGGGGAAGCCTTTTTCCATTTCAGCAAGACTTTTGTCGATCTCTGAGACCTTATCCTCCAGCACATTCAGCCTGAGGCCGGCTTCACGGCTTTTTGCCATCTCATTGTCGGCATTTTCTCCGCTGCGTTTCTTCAGGGAAACAGCCTTGGAGAGCGTGTTGCGCTCACAGCGCAGATCTTCAATTTCAAGCATAAGAGCTCTTCTGGAGGAGTCCGCTTCGATCCATGTATCCATGTTGATCTTTTCATTCTTGGCATTTGCAGCTTCCGCGACTTTCTGCGGATCTTTTCTCAGCATTTTTCGGTCAAGCATTTTTCATCTCCAGATTTTCTAAAAAATATAAGGAAGGAATATAAGTATTCCCGCAACAGCTGCAGATATTGATGCGACCAGCACACCGCCAGCTGCCACGTCTTTGGCATTGCCTACAAGTTCATGCCACTCAGGCGCAACACGATCCGCAAGAAATTCCAACCCGGTGTTCAAGGCCTCCGCTGCCCAGACCAGACCAACAGCAAGGGAAAGAATAGCCCAGTCATGGTAGCTGATCTTCAGGAACACACCAAGAGAAACAACACAAATGGTTGCCAGTAGATGAAATTTAGCATTCGGCTCGCTTTTAATCAGAGTCGCAAGACCCCTGAATGCGAATTTGAAACTTTCGATTCTTTTTCTTACCATAAACCTGGAGTGATCCTTCCTTCTGTATCAATATCAACTGACAGGGAAAAAGCGAAACTGTCCCCCAGCCCCTCTCCTTCTACTAAGGCGGAGGCGATGCCGCAGGCAACCCCAACAGCTGATCCGAGAAAAACATCAGACGGAAAATGCTTACCAATATTAACTCTTGATACACAAGTATATAGAGCAAGAGCTGAAAGAGGTATTCCCACTTCTGCACCGTACCTGTGCCAGAGAACTGCTGTTACACACGAAGCCCCGGCTGCATGAGCTGAGGGGAAACTTCTGTTATTGGATCTGTCCGGTCTGAGTCTTCCAGTGGTGAACTTCAGGGTTTGTACGATACTGTATGTGTACAGCAGACCCCGGCACAACTCCTCCCCTGTGTCTTCAATCTGATCAGAATCAGCAAGTATACCTGCTGCCCAGAAAGCAGCAGCAGATACGGGAAGAGCTTCGCCAAATATAAAATTGTCAATCATATCAAATGTTCTGAATGGCTGCCCTGGAAGAATCCCCCTGTATCCTGACGGCTCTTCAGTTTTGAACATACAGAAAGATCCCAGAGCTCCTGTTGCAAGGATCGACACAGGAACCGGAGCAAAGAGGTTCTCTCCGGTTCTTAATGTGTTCTCAATAAGATCCTGCCCTGATGCAACTGCGGTCATAACAACTGCAAGAAGAAACTCACCCCTGGTAAAATTCCTTAACTGCCGCAATAACTTCATCCTGCTCTTCCTTTGTCAGCTCTCCAAACACAGGCAGAGAAATAACTCTTTCACTGCTCCTTTCAGAGATCTTGAAATCGCCTTCCGAGTAGCCAAGATCAGCAAAGCATTCCTGAAGATGAAGAGAAAGAGGATAGTAAACAGCACAGCCGATCTGTCTGGCCCTCAGAAAACTTAAAAGCTCGTCTCTGTTCTGAACCATAAGTGTATACTGATTGTAAACAGACAATGCTCTTGGATCAATGGAAGGAGTCTCTATCTGACTGATACCAGCGAATGCTTTGTTGTATCTATCTGCATTGGCTCTTCTTCCTGCATGCCACTCTTCCAGTTTACGAAGTTTAACTCTGAGAAATCCTGCTTGTATTGCGTCCAGGCGGCTGTTTGTGCCTACTTCCGAATGAAGATAGCCTTTCCCGCCATGTTCGCGGATACTCCGCAACCGTGCAGCAAGCTCAGGGTCGTTTGTGGTGAGCATTCCTCCGTCTCCAAGGGCACCCAGATTCTTTGATGGAAAGAAACTGAAACACCCGATGGCGCCAAGAGAACCTGCCCGGGAATCTTTCCACCCGGCACCTGCTGCCTGAGCAGCA
>JAGLQD010000305.1 GCA_023136985.1 Candidatus Sabulitectum sp.
CCAATGCATCGGAATAGCCGTAAAGAGGATTGCCGGGAGAACCCCAGCCGTAGCTGGAGTTACCGATGTAGGTCACGCATCCGCCGTTAACATTCGTTATGAAATGCTCGGCAATTGCATCGAAGTCGAATGCAGCGCTCCAGCAACCGATGGAGTACATCACTGAAGTGAACCTTCCATCGGAATCTATTGCATTTACATCATTTATGTACATGTAGTCATCACCCACACCGATACAACTGTACCAGGCATGTCCGTCATGATTGACAAAATTCTGTCCTGCGTTCAACGCTGCCATTGCGGTGTAAAGATTTTCATTGCCCAGGGCTTTGTAGAGCTTTGTTATGTTGAGAAAGTCAGGAAGGAAGTGTTCGTCGATGTAGTCTTTGCTTTCGCCGGAGTTGGTGTACGGATTTGTCCAGAGAACCTCTGCCAGGAAGAGAACACTCTGATAGAAATCTTCGCGGAAGCACTCTTCGTATGCAGCGATGTTGTTAACGAATATCTGCGCTTCTGTAATGTTCTCTACTGTTGCCCTGCCAACAAAAATATCAGGATGCAGATCAACATTATCGGCTACTTCGCCGAAAATGTCATTCATATTGGCATCCCAGGTTCCATCCAGATCAGAGAAGTAAAGATCGCAGGGAAGATCATCTTCTCGGGGATGAATACCACCCTCGCAGACCATGGCAAATGCAAGTCTGTACGGTACCAGATCAGTGTCTCCTCCAAGAAGAAGAAAATCAAGGCCATTAGCGGTGTAGTAATCCTTTACGAAGTTGCGAAGTTTTTCAGCATTGTCTCTTCCGGAAGAAGCGGCATATACATCATCCATTGTGACCACTTCAGTAAGTATACCCTGATCTGTTCGACGAAGAGCAAGCAGTTGGAATGTTGCTTCCAGTGAAGTGTCTGTGACGATAAGCATTCTTCTGAAGTCATCATCTTTTCCGCCATTGCTGAACGGTCTTTCAAGGAGCGAAGCAGTTTCTATTCTAATCTCAAGCGAAATCAGCTTCTGAAGTTCTCCCGTAACCGGGTTCCACCTGAGTGGAAACACAAGAATCTCAGCTTCCGGCAAGCCGTTACTGAAACCTGTGCCGGTAAGCTCAACTGGAGCTTCCGGCCAGAAACTGTCAGAAGAGTAAACTTCCTCAACTGCTTGGACAGACGTTACTTCAGCGTCAAGCGTAAGAGGCGTTGGTGCAGCAAGAGGAGGAATGGTGATGTTAACGCCAATGGTTTCCCATGTTGCTGTGGATGTTACAGATGCTGCTCGTTCACCTGTTGAAAGAAGAACAGACCATGGCAACTCCGGAAGTGATGGAAGCCCTTCCTCTGTTCCGGAGTAGGCGCCGGATAGATGCGGGACCACGCCGTCTGAAGTTGTATGCATCTGAACGGACCCCAGCATTTCAGCAGGAATCTCTATGGTAACTGTTGTGGAATAGGCTGCCATGGAAAAGATTAACGCAAGTAATACCAGCGCTTTCATTAGAACCTCCCGGTCATTTTGCGTGCTTGAGTTTTTTCAACTAAGTAGTTTCAAGTATTGACCGCTGTCTCTTCTGTGTCAATGAACTTGTGCTGTTGTGCTGATTCGTTTTGTAAGCAGGAATATGGAACAGGAATCCGTCTTGAAGCAGTGATCTTTCAAAAAAAACATCCTTTAACAACTGCAACGACAGTAATTTGCAGGTGCCCCTGAATAGCAGGGGCACTTTCTCAAGTTCATCGTTTTTATAGAAAAGAGAGACAGTTTACCTCGTGGTGATTTCATCCCCTTTTACATACTGGTTGAACCACCTGAGCTGTTCCCACAGCACGTGTTCCAAACTCTCTCTGGCTCGGTAGCCGTGATCCTCGAAAGGCAGTAGTACCAGTCGGGCTGTACCGCCAGAACCTCGTACCGCCTCATATAGGATTTCAGATTGAAAGGTGAGGGTTCCCGGGTTTGAGTCGTCATCACCGTGGATGATAAGAATAGGCTCGTTGATCTGATCAGCGAAAAAGATGGGCGAGAGTTGGATGTAGACATCCCTGGCCTGAAAGAGGGAACGGCGCTCGGCCTGGAAACCGAAGGGCTGGTTGGTTTTGTTGTAAGAACCACTTCGTGCTATACCTGCCTGGAACAGATCTGTGTGTGCCAGCAGGTTGGCAACCATGAGTGCTCCGTGGCTGTGACCGATTATCCCAATCCTGTCAGGGTCTGTAACTCCCATATCTATAGCTTTGGCCACTGCGGCCTCAGCGTCTGCTACCAGCTGGGGAACAAAGGTGTCGTATGTGGTCTCAGGATCACCGAGCATAGGCATGGCAGTGTGATTCAGTACTGCATAGCCCTGCAGCAGGAAGTAAAGATGTGAGGCACCATAAATGCGCATGAAACGCTGAGCTGAACCTCTGACCTGACCTGCTGTGGTTGCTCCGGAGTACTCAAGGGGGTAGGCATCCACCACTGTTGGTAGAGGCGTGCCCTCCTGGTAGCCAGGAGGCAGATACAGGTGGAAGCTTAGTTGCACACCATCCGCGCGCTGGTAATGCACTATACGCTTTTCGATCTCTCTCAACTGTGGTGCAGGGTCTTCAAAGCGAGTTATCGGTATACTGGCCACTGCCCTGGTGGCCTCGCCATGGGAGGCTTCAATCTGCTCACCAAGGGTAGTTAGATAATAGTTAGGTACCTCCATGCTGGATTCGGACCTCAATACAAAACGGTCATCGGATCCTGCAAAAGCTATGAAGACCTCGTAACGGTCTGGATCACAACGGAACAAACGCCGGGTTTCACCGGAATTCAGGTTTCTCAGATCAAGGAAGGGTCGGTCGCCCTGTTCTGTGCCACCAGTGCCGCTGAAGTAGACAGCTTCATCAAGCTGGTGCATAACCCTTTGACCGTTGGGCAACTGCCGGTAAACCGGATTACCGGGATCTTTGTAGCGGTCTCCTGTATCATGGTCATACCAGAGCCGTGCTGTGCCATTATCCACATCCAGTATCCAGACGAAAATCCAACGCCGCATGCGTTCATACTGGCCAAGCACAAGCGTTCCATCTTCGGCACCCCATGCCATTTTCCAGGCTCGGTGTTCAGCCCTGAAGATCTCATTGGGCTGGTCTGTAAAAGGTGCCTCAAGCCTCATAAGTCGGTCGCGATAGGGCACTTCAGCAACGGGATCACCACCGTCGAGAGCTTCTATCCAGAAAAGTTCGTGTGGTGCTGTGGCGCGCCAGGCAACCGAGCGTGGTCCTTCAGGTACACCATGGGCTGGAACCTCATCAGCCAGAGGGAGCGATGTAACACTGGCTGCTAATTCACCGTCTGCGTCCCACACCTCGATCTCCCTGGCAAATCTCCACCAGCCCACCTGGTGGGACCAGGGGCCAACAAGACGCTCTGCAAGAATGTATTCACCATCCGGGGAGAACTCCACATTGTAATAGAGTGCTTCATCACCAATAACATTAACGCTGCCATTTACAGGATCGATAATTACCGGTTCAGACTTGCAGTAGTAATCGAACAGCAGGTCATCGTGGGCTGTTTGAAGAAGGTCTCGCGCCTCGTATGGAGATCGTGCAGAGGCACCTATTCCTTCTGTCATCTTTGGCCCCACTGGAATGTCAGGAGGCTCCGGCGCCAGTCCCCTCTCAGGGATTCTTAGAACCAGCAGACGCTCCTGATCAGGAAGCCAGCGAACAGCTGTGCCAATAAGGGGATTTAGAGCAATGCCCTCGATTTCTATCAGGTCGCCACCTATGGAGCCAACCCAAAGGCCAAGGTGGTCAGAGTGACCCACAGTAAGTGCAAAATTCTCCCCATCAGCGGTAAACACCACACCGTGAACCTCGGCACCATCCGGCAAATCCAGTGTTGTAACTGCGCTGCCCTCCACCTGAACCAGCCGTGGGGATGTGCCCCCATGACGGCCATGTATACTGTTGAGTGCAGGATTAACCCGTAGACCAGCCAGCTTATGCATTGGAGCAGCAAGCTCAGAGAGAGAGGGGTAAAGAACAGGATCTGCCAGAAGCAGGTACTCCCCGGTGGGTGCCGTCCACACCCAGGGAAGCTGTGGTGCATAAAGCACATCCAGCCACTCTTCTGGAGGAGACTGCCACTGTGTAACCGGGTCGGATGCCTCTGCGCCGGGCAGCATCAGGAAAGCAGCCATAGCTACTGCAAGAAAACCAGCAGATGTCACAAAATATCTTTTCACCGTCATCTCCCGTCACTATTACTGATAAGGTGTACCCTTAGGTACGCCAACTAAAATACACACACAAAATATCATTGATGGGTGTTGTCAGAATATTTTGATAAGACTCAAGTTCCATATTCATCACTGGAGCAGAGTTATTCTCTGTGAAGAAATTTCACTGGAGGAATTAAGTACAACTGTATAGACTCCGCAGGGAAGGTTCTGCATATCAATGGTGACATTCCCGCTGCTTACCTCTTCTTTGCTGATCTCTCTTCCGGAACAATCGAAGATCGCAAGATATGAAGTACCACAGGTCTCAACCTGAACTTGAAGATGAGCTTGACTTACCGGGTTTGAAAGAACGGTAAAGGCGAGTTTCACAACTGGAGAGTTGGAGCTTTCACTGGTTCCAGCTCCCGGCTCTCCCATGAACAGGAACATTTCGCCAAAATATTCTCCTGATACCAGATCAGCTGAACCGTCCGAATTGATGTCGCCTGCAAATGGATACATCTGTGATTGAAATGTAATGGTGGAATCTCCCCAGTATGAGCAAAGATCAATCGGTGGAGCAAAATTGAACATACTGTCTGGTTCGTTTCCTTCAAGAAATGCTACATGACCTTCTTCTGAAACGAAGTACCCGACAACCAGGTCTACCTGCATATCACCGTTCAGATCCACTATCTGCGGAATTGCATCATATCCCAGATCAACCACACAGTTCGCATTCTCCATGGGGAAAAATCCTTCATTGTAACTGTAATTCTCCGGAGTGCCTGTGTTAATGAATACATAGATCTTACCACCCCCTGATCCCACCAGCAGATCATCAATGCCATCTCTGTCGTAGTCATAAATGCATGGAGAAGGCTCAGTTATACTGATAGGCGTACCATTTGACTGCAGATAACCCTCTGAAGAGAGCAGAGGAACAGAATCACCGGAGTCTGATCCTGTATAAAGTGCTATCTTGTATGAGTCTGTGCCCACAAGAAGATCCATGACACCATCGTTGTTGAAATCCGCGACCCGCGGAATAGAGGGACCGCATCAACTGTTATGGGAGATCGGTATCCCGTCTGCCTCAAGAGCTGCAACAGTTTCGTACAGCGGGGTATCCGGTGTGCCTGTGTTGGGAAGATAGTAGATTCCGCCGTCTACATAGGGAAGTATAGGAGATAACGAGCTTCTGGTTCCCACAAGGATATCCATAAGTCCGTCTCCATTCCAGTCTACAAGACAGGGTGCTGAACCCAGCCCGGTGTCCAGAGGCTCACCCATGAAGGTGAACTGTTCAAACGGACCGAAAACAGGCTGCGAAAGCAGAATCAACAGTACAGTGAACATATTTACCTCCAATAAAATATTGTTTCGGTGCAATATGAAGCATGTGATACTTTATCGCAAGGGTTTTGAGAAACGCTCAAATAGTCCTGCATCTTTCAGAATAGTAAACATTTGTTTAGTATAGGCATATGAAAAAACCAATTCTTCTCTGGGTAAAAAGTGCATACAGCTTCTCATGGGGTACAGACCTGCCTGAGTCTCTGGTTGAAGAAGCCGCGCGGTGCGGTTTTGGCGGCGTTATGCTGGCAGACACCGGAGGAGTGTACGGTCAGCACCGTTTTGCCGTAGCTGCGAATAAGGTCGGCATCAAAGGTGTCGCTGGCGCAGAGATACAGACAGCTGGCGGAACTCTTGTGGTTGGAGCCCTGGCCTCGGGATGGGGTCAGTTGTGCAGATTGATCACCTCTGTTCATCTGGAAGAGAGGGTTGATAACCCTTCTGCCTTCTCTGACTCTCGCGATCTGTTCTGCATAGCGAAGGACGGGTCACAGGCGATATCAGTAATTGAGAAGGGCTGGCAGGGGCTTGTTTACATTCCGGTACTGCCAGGTGAAACTGATCCCGATTGTCCTCCGGGGGTTCTTCCAGTTGCATGCTATCCCTCCATGTTTGTCAGTGAGAATTCTCTGCCTGTACATTCCATGCTTCGGAAGAATGACGAGCTGCTTCCCTCTCCCCATGTACAGCGGCCACCTCTGTTTCACTGCAAAAAGCATCTTACTCTTTACTCTTCAAATATGTGGCGGTCTGCTCCATTTGCGCTAGAGAACAATCTGAGGCTCTGCGAGCTTGTATGTACGCTACCGGTACAAAGCCCATATCGGCCGCCTGTGATCACCGATGATGACAGTGGCCTGCTCAAATCGATCCTTTTTCCCAGACTCAGGAAAGAATACGGCAACAGTGAAGCAGCAGAGAAAAGGCTGATTGATGAGCTTAAGGAGTTGAGTAGAGCCGGGCTGTGCGGGTATTTTCTTGTTTTTCACAAAGTAATCACATACTGCGGTGATAATGGAATTCTGGCAATAGCCAGAGGGTCTGCTGCAGGCAGCCTTGTTTCAAGGCTTCTTGGATTGTCTGCTATCTGTCCTATCCGATACGGGTTGTCATTTTCCCGATTCTTTAACCGTCTTCGAGATGATCCGCCTGATATCGATCTTGATATAGATGGTAGTCTCCGCGATAAGGTTTACAAGTGGTTCCTGGCTGAGTGGGGGGAAAGAACCGCAGCAGTTTCAGCAACTGTTACCTACAGAACAAAATCTGCCGTTCGAGTGGCAGCTGCTGCCTGCGGTGTATCAAGGGACGAGACAGATGTGCTTGCCAAGTTGTCCCGAAGCCCGTGGAACCCAGTATGGAAACAGGCTTTGCCTGCAAAAGTAATGAAACAGGCGGAGCTTCTGAAGGGGTTGCCTTCACACCTGATGCCTCATCCCTGCGGTGTTGTGGTTGGCGAGGGTCTTATTGCTTCAACTGTGCCGGTGGAGATGTGCAGCGGCGGTCTCCCGGTTACCCAGCTGGACATGCACGGAGTTGAATATGCAGGGCTGATCAAAATGGATCTTCTGGGGCAGCGGGGTTTGACCTCGCTTTCTCTTGCTGCCCGGGGAACCGATGCGGTAAAACTGGTAAATCAGTCGGGCTTTCTTGATGAAGAAACCCTGCTGCTGATAAATGAAGGAAGAACCATAGGAGTTCCGCATATCGAAAGCCCTGCCATGCGAGGTCTTCTTAAAAGAATGAACATCCACTCCGTGGAAGATGTTGCCAGGGCGCTGGCTCTGGTCAGGCCGGGAGCAGCATCCGGAGGGGGTCGCGATAAATACATGGCAGGAGGTGAAAGAAACATTCCGGCTTCCCTTAGAAATATTCTTCGGGAGAACCGCGGGGTGATGCTATACCAGGAGAACGTTACCGAAGCAGCCTGCATGCTGCTCGGGCTTTCGCCTGCCGAGGGAGATCTAATGCGAAGACGGTTGAAACGCCATGATGTTGAAAAAGAAGAGATCACTTCCAGGTGCACAGCTAACGGTTTTTCCCCGAGAATGGCAGAACGGGGCTGGGAGCTGCTCGCAGGCTATGCAGGATACGGTTTCTGCAAGGCCCACGCCATGACATATGCTGCTGTATCTTCGGCTTATGCCGCAATCAAGGCAGAGAAACCTGCTGTTGCCATGGCTTCTTTTCTTGCTGCAGGAGGAGGCTTTTACCGGCATCCGGTTTATGTGGAAGAGGCACGGCGACTGGGTCTCAAAATACTTCCACCGGATGTAAATACTTCAGAATGGTTTTGTACATCCCCTGAGGAAGAGAGCATCATGATGGGCATGGGATATCTTGCGGGAATTGGCGAAACTGAGTTTGAGAAAATAAGGAATGGAAGGCCGTATTCACATCCGATTCAGATCAGAACTGCTGGAATTGGCCTTAAGCTGGCTCAGAACATGGCTATGGCCGGTTGTTTCGATTCTATGGGAATGAACCGCCCGCAGGCAGCCTGGAGTGTAAAGGAAGGAGCAACCTCTCTGTTTCCATTTGGAATGCCTCCTCCGCTGCTGCCATCATATATACCATCTGTCCGGGCTTCAAAAGAACTGGAGCTTCTTGAGGTAACAATGGAAGCTCACCCGCTGGCTTTCAAAGAAAGACCAGAAGGAACCATATTTATCTCCGATATGCCCCTGCGGGGCAATTCTCTTATCTGGGGCAGAGTGGTTACAGGCCGGTCACTTAAAGGTGGTTCAGGTTTCTTCATGGTTGAAGATGAGACAGGCATTGCGGATGTGTTTGCACCGTCTCCATGGTATCGGAAAGCCTCTGTTATTCTAAGAAAACCAGGAGCAACACTGCTGCTCCGCTGCGAGACCACAACAGAGCGAACAGTAGTTCGAAATGTATTGGAAGAATAAGTTAACAAAGTGTTGAAGCTGTATCGGGATGAGATAGCTGTTTTTTCGGCTAATCCTTAGTGTTGTAATGATATCGGAGCTGTGCGATAAAAATGGTATCGTTCACAGATCTGTAAACAATTCTGTGTTCATCATTGATACGCCTGGACCAGTACCCGGCTAGACTATGTTTCAGTTGCTCCGGTTTACCAATACCTTTGTTGGGTGAACGCTGAATATCTTTGATGAGTAGATTGATCCGCTTCAGAATCTTTTTATCAACCCTTTGCCAGTAAAGGTACTCCTCCCAGGCAATGGAGGAGAAAGTCAACTTCATTCGATGAGCTCTCTGTCTTTACCGTAGCCGGTTTCAAGTTCGGCAATGGATTCAAGCAAAAGTCTCGCATTTTCAGGGGAGCGAAGCAGGTATGTTGTTTCCTCCATGGCCTCATAGTCTTCAAGAGACATTATTACCACAGGACTCTCTCTTTTACGAGTTACAATCACAGGGGCATGATCATTACATACCTCTGTCATTGTTTTAGCGAAGCTGGCCCGTGCTGCTGTATAACTGATGGTTTTCATAAATACTCCAAACAGTACATGTACTATAAACTGTACAATATCATAATTCCATCAAACCGCGCTGTCAACGCATCTTATCCGTGCTAACGCTCCGTGCTAACGCTCGGGACGCCCTCAGGTATCGGCTCTGTTGCTTTCGGGACGCGCTCGGATTCAGGCGATGTAGCTTTCCGTGCTAACGCTCGGGACGCGCTCGGATTCAGGCGATGTAGCTTTCCGTGCTGACGCCCGGGACGCGCTCATTTACTGGCTCGGTTGCTCTCCGTGCTAACGCCCGGGACGCGCTCATTTACTGGCTCG
>JAGLQD010000306.1 GCA_023136985.1 Candidatus Sabulitectum sp.
TCGGCTCTGTTGCTTTCGGGACGCCTCAGTTATTGTCGAGTAGGCTTTCCTGGCTGCAGGTAGTACTTTTTACTGAGCTGCCTTGTACAGGTGAATGTCTGTCTGGGGGAATGGTATTGGAATTCCCTCTGCGTCCAGTCTCAGTTTGATGCTCTCATTCAGCGAGAAGAAAACATCCCAGTAATCGGCAGTATTCACCCACGGTCTGACCACGAGGTTTACAGAACTGTCTGCCATTTCCACCACTCCCACAAATGGCACCGGATCCTTCAGTACTCTTTCTTCCTTTGTCAGTTCATCCATGAGTATTTTCCGCACCATTCGAAGATCGCTGTCGTAGGAAACTCCCACAGTCAGATCAATTCTACGAAGCTTTTCGGCTGTGTAATTTATTATTGAGCCACCGATCAGCTTGGAGTTAGGTATGATTATTTTCTTGTTGTCAACTGTTTTAAGAGTTGTTGCAAGAAGACTTATCAGTTCCACCACACCGGCATCGCCACCAGCCTCAATGTAATCCCCGATCTTGAAAGGTCTGGTTACCATAAGGATCACACCGGCGGAGAGGTTGGAAAGTGATCCCTGAAGAGCCAGACCTATGGCCAGAGCAGAAGCACCCAGTATGGCAACGAAAGATGAGGTTTGAACTCCCAGCTGCCCCAGAGCGGCTATCACGATGAAAGCCATTAAAGATACATATGCGATAGAACAGGAGAAGTTTACAATGGTAGCATCCACATTCTTTTTAAGCAGAGCCTTTCTAACCGTCTTTCGGATCGCTACAGCAACCCACCGGCCAATAAGAACAATTGCCAGGGCAGTGAGTATTTTCAATCCGTAGATCGACAGCATACCAGGTAGTGAGTTAAGAAATTCTTTCATTCGCTCCTCCTCCAGTTTAGAATTGCAAAGGAAGTATAGCAATTAGTTCAGGGTTGAGTAACCCGTATAGATCATTGCAGTTGATGTTACTTCAGCCGAAAGCGCTTTCTCTATCTGCTCATGAGGAAACCCCGCCTTTAAGACGGGGTTCCAGTGAAAACTATCTGTTACCTCACAACCACCTTCGCAGTAAATGTTGCAGTGTCATCAGACTCAACCATGATCAGATATACACCGGCAGGCACAGTGCTTCCGGAGGAACTGCATCTGTTCCAGAGCACTTCACCGGCGGAGGATGTGCTGTTCCAGACTTTTCTGCCTGAAAGGTCGAACACACTCACAGCAAGTGGTGAACCTGCTTCAACAGAGGCTATCCGGTAGCCACCGTAAACACCTCTCTGTATTTCTATCAAAGATGAACTCTCGTCACTCAAAGAGCCGAAGACTTCAATCTCAGATGTACCGGCAACGGAGTAAACACGGATATATCGTGCTCTGCCTGTGTCAGTGTCGGTAAAGGTTCTACCGTCTACTGACAGTTCATAGCGGAGAGAGCCGGAGATGGATTGATTCATTCGGGATAACGTCACTGTATTCACGGTGAAAACTGCTCCCAGATCGATCTCCACACAGTCAGACAACCCTGAGGGGGTATAGACTGCATCATACTCTCCATCGGTAAGTATTCTGCAACCATTCCTGTGCACCCTATCAACAGTAGAGGAGGTTCCATCAGTTATTGCAGAATGTGTGCTGGAAACAGCTATGGCCTGGGAATGAATGATTTCGCGCACTGGGCAGCCTGCTGCGATGTTGTCAGACCCGTAAAGCGGGAATTTTGCCCAGGTAGTCAACTCGGATTCATTTACTCCATCCCATGCAGTTGCACTGTAAGCTACGACTTGGAAGAGGGATATTAGATTAATAAAATCCGTGTAGGTGCTATCCCCTGCACTGACAGTAGCAATCAACTCAACAGGGCGTGGAGGAATTTTGCGGTAGATTCTGTAACTGATAACATCAGCAGGCGGGGTAGGTATTGGCTCAAAGTCTGGATCATTCACAGACAGAGTCCAACTCAGATCTGCTGTAAAAAAGCCACCGGCCAGTTCCCCTTCACCCTCAAAATCGGTTGGAGGAGCAGGGAATGTGAAATCACTTCCCAGTATACCGGAGTTCCTGGCATCATGCTGATACTGGCTCCAGGGAAGTGCTGCCGGCCAGCTGCTTTCCTGTGCTTCGTACACAATGATTTCACCCAGTGTATTTGCTACACAGATTTCAAGCCTGCCGTCACCGTCAATATCGTCTATTGCCGGTTGGGAAAAAGAGTTACCGATGTGTATGGGAAATCCGCCGCAAATGGATCCGTCTTGATTTAGAGCTCGCAAGTATCCATTCTCTGTGCAGAAAACAAGCTCCAGATAGTCATCTCCATCAATATCTGCCAGAGATACACCGTGTCGTACTGGGTTGCCGACATTAACCGGGAAGCCGGCAAGAGGGTTCTTTGACTCACCGTCCCAAGCAAAAATCTCATTGGAGACAGACATAATCACATCGACGATGCCATCTCCATTGATGTCCCCTAGCGCTGGTGATGCCTTGGCACCGATTGGGCCACCGGTTAAACTCCATGAATGCTCTAGAGTGAGAGAGGGAAGACTGAAGACATACGCCTTCACAAGACCTCCCACATTAACAAAACAAGGGATAACAACTTCGAGCGAAGGGTCATTGTCAATATCTCCGACAACCGGTGATCCGTAGACATGAGTTCCTATAATAGAGCTTGTATAAAGAATGTTACCTGTGGATCCTGAAAGCAAATACAATTTTCCATTGCAATTAATCCCACGGTCATCAGGGGGTGGTCCTATAAGCGATGGAGAAGATGATGTACACACCAGAACCTCTGGAGTGGCATCACCGGTAACATCCACCACAATAGGAGTGCCCATTACGGACTCCCCATCATTAGCTGGATTTAAGTTGGTACTCCATATCTCGGATCCGTCTGAATCTATTGCAAAAACGCTTTGTGGTATTTCCGTGCTTGCGTACATATCAAACTGGCGGCAGGCAATTATCTCCAGAGCATCATCAGTGTCCAGATTGCAGAGAACTGGGGAGGAAAAGGCGAAGTAGCTACCAGTCAAACGCTGATCTGTTACTTCAAAGGGCCAGCCTGGCAGATCTGTTCCCCCGGAATTCCATGCCATATTGCCCCACTGGTATCCAGCACTGACATCAACAGATCCGTTACCTGTGATATCACCCAGGGCAGGAGTTAAGAGCAAGTTCTCAAAAGTGGGTAGATAAGCGGTATTTGATCTGGGCCATCCGGCCAAGAGAGAACCATCATGATTATAAACGTAAACAGTGCCTTCTTCAGTCTGAACGGCAAGCTCCATGTATCCATCGCCGTCAATGTCAGCAATGGCTATTGATCCACGGATGGGTTCAGGAAGGGTTACTGACCATTCAAAATCAATCCCAAAAGAAAGACTGAGTGAATGGTGGGTGTCGGGGGTGGAAGAGCCCGGTACTGAACCGATACCATCAGGGTTCATAAGGGATAAACCAACAACATCAGTTGCACTCACAGAAAGAATGTATTCACCCTTGCCGGTGTCTGTAGGCATTGTTACCTCACCGGCCCATGTATCGTTTGGAACAACTGAGCTGCTCCATTCACCATTGCCTATTGAGAGTGGACCCAGTGAAGCAGACAAAGAGCCGGTTGTCATTGATTCAGTGAACCAGAGAATTACCTGCAATTCTGCTCCAGCAGGGGCAGGAATACCAGGGGAAACATCCAATTCTGCGGAAAGACCGTCGGGTATCCACTCGGCGTGGTAATAAGTCTGATCGGTTTCGAGATCAATTATGGAGACTTTACGGAGGGCGGGGGAGAAGTTGTGGAGTTCGCAGCTGAGGTTTTCAGAGGATTCCGGGAAAGTAACAGTCTCATCGTGAGCATAACATGTAACATCAAGCTGATATGCACCATCGGGAAAAGCAGCCAATACTGGATTATTTGTTTCACCTGAATACAGATGATTACTGTTTGTCTGCCAGGAGTTTTCTTGAATGTTGTCAATCCCAAGGTTCTCCCAAGCCTGTGTATCACCACAGTTGGTAAGGCAGAATATCAAGCCATCATGGTCACCAGCACTTGGTCCATAGTCATACATATCATCCAGATCGTGTCTGAAATAGAGCTGCCAGACCTTTTCGTTTTCCTGATTGTTAAGAGGGCAATTGAAGTTAACTAAGTACTTCTCCAGCAGCATTTCAAGACCTGCAACTGTTTCCCGTTGGATATTTCATTTGATTCTTTCCGGAGCAAGATCATTCCTGCCGCATTCAGGAGTGGTGTTTTGGCCAACGCCGCTCAGGCCGAAACCGAAGAATACATCTACCTCACCGTAAAGCAAGTATTTATCCATCATGATGCTTATCACATCCCCGGTGCTCTCCGGCCAAGAGGAGTGTGGCATATCTTCCAGAAAGAAGTACTCAAAATCGTTTGTGTATCCTTCAGGATTGAATGTCCAGGTGTAGTTTGAACCGGTTGGAGTTGGAGTAAGGTAGTCCAGTGGGTTCACATAGCACCAGTTGTCGAAATCCCAAGTTGTCCATTTGAAGTGCGTATGCCTGGTGTCTGGACCCAGCTGCATTGCTGCAATAAAATCTCCTTCAGTTATAGTATCCCATTCTTCCCACTGGTCGGGAGAAAAGTAGGGATCAGAGAGGTGTTCATAACACCAACCATAATCTTCATGGTCTAATTCGCTAGTACCAGCCGTTGTTACAACGGCATATTCATAGTATCCTCTTTCGTAATCCTGTATTATTCGTGTGATTACAACATCCGGGGGGGTCGGTTCTTTAATGCCATGTACGCACCTTACCAATGTGGTTCCCAATGGTGGCTCTGTCCAAGCATCAAAATCGATGCCGCAGTGAAAACTACCAAGATCCCAGTTATTTTGCGGATCACCATAACTGTTCATCAAAGTTTTTGTGGAATTCATTATGGTTTCAGTTGAGCCCACTGGCCATGGAACCATTGTTGGGGCATTGGCATACGAAATCATCGAGAGAACACAGATTAAAATAGCGATTAATAAGTGACTAAACATGCGTGTTTTCATCAAAATCACCTTCCTTCAATTTGCATTACAATCAGAGGAAGTCCGTTCGCTTCAGGGGGTAGTCCACAAAAAGGAGAAGGTGCTCCATAAGCAGCATCTTGCGGGTTAGTTATCAAGAATAATCCGTTCGGTGAAAACTCAGCCTCAAGTGGATATGTGTGAATACTGGCTAGCATTTCCTCAGAATAGAAAATTGTGTTATCCTTTTCTAAACTAAGATATCGATGGTATGAAGCTTCATCTCCAAGGTGTGTTATTGAAGAGGTTATACCAATATTACTGACACAAGCGTATGATGAGTATGAGGAAAAGTTATTGCGTAATGCATTGAATGGAAGCACTATCTGCTCATCGGTTTCCAGATCAAAAATTCTATCTGTAGTATTTCCACTCAAAGCCAGGTTGCTTCCATTTGAAGAGAAGCGGAATCTGAAGGTGTTTTGATCCCATACAGGTTTTTCCAACATTGTTGATTCACCGGTTTCACAATTTACCAGGCAGATATTTCCGCCTTCGGCTTTATGACAGAGAAAATGGCCATCTTGCGTAATGACTCCCTTTTTAGAGTAGTGAAGGTTAAGTTGAGTGTTAACTGTTTGAATGAAGTCTCCAGAACCGGTGAAAAGTTCAACATTGACATTGTACTGTATTGGTTCTTCATGAGTTCTTATACGATCTTCTGTAAAGGAAAATGCTGCAATTGTACCGTCAGCAGATAATGCAACATCATACTTTCCAATATTGCTTAGTGGAATTTCTCTAAAGAATCCATCTGGTGAAAGAAAGCATGCATAAGGTTGTCTGTCAG
>JAGLQD010000307.1 GCA_023136985.1 Candidatus Sabulitectum sp.
GAGAAGACTTATCTCTCTTTCTGCGGACCTTCCTCCTGACAGAACCAGAACATTCACAGAAACCTCCTTGTTTGCCGGTATGCGTAATTATAAAGCAGTGGAACATGAAAGGTCTATCTTTGGTATATTTCCTCAATACTCTTAAAAACAATTAGTACCGGAGGTTGATACTTGAAGATTCTTATTACAGGCGGAGCAGGTTTTATCGGATCCAACATAGCTGATGCCCTTAATGCAGCAGGCCATTCTGTACATGTGCTGGATGACCTTTCCACAGGGTTCCGTGAAAATGTAAGTGAAGGGATCACACTTCATGAACTGGATATCAGGTCTGAAGAAGCTGCAACACTTATTGAGAACGGCAGTTTTGATATTATGTGTCACCACGCAGCTCAGATGGATGTTCGAAGATCAGTCAGAGAGCCTCAGTTTGACGCCGATGTTAACATAAAGGGCACTCTGAACATTCTGGAGGCTGCGGTTAAGGGCAAGGTAAAAAGAGTTATCTACGCCTCCACCGGTGGTGCTGTATACGGAGAACCTCAGTACATTCCAGTAAGAGAAGATCATCCCATTAACCCGATCTGCCACTACGGAATAAGCAAACACACAGTGGAACACTATCTCTATCTTTACAAATACCTCTACAACCTGGGTTATGTTGTTCTTAGATACCCCAATGTTTACGGACCCAGGCAAAATCCATTTGGAGAAGCGGGAGTTACCGCAATATTCACCGTAAAGTACTTAAATGGAGAAACCCCGGTGATCAACGGAGATGGTCAGCAGCTTCGTGACTATGTCCACGTGAAAGACATCGCCAGGGCAAACATGGCAGCCATGGATCTCACAAGGTCAGATATTGTGGGAGAAATATTCAATATCGGCTGGGGTATTGGCAGTTCTGTGGAAACTCTTGACAGAGTAATACGGGGATATGTTGGAACAGATGTAAAACCAGAGTACGGTCCTGCTCTTGCAGAGGAAATTCTGAAAGTAGCTCTGGACCCGGCAAAAGCAAATTCAGTTCTGGGGTGGAAAGCTCAGATTCCATTCGAAGACGGTCTTGAAGATCTTGTGGAGTACCACAGAAGCAAAATTTCTAAATGAAACTGCCGGTGTTCCTGGATCGTGACGGCGTGATCAATGAGAACAGAGCAGACTATGTTAAAGCTCCAGCAGAATGGGTGCCCATCCCTGGAGCAATTGCTGCTGCAGCCTGCCTTCACAGAGCAGGTCATCCCCTTGTTGTTGTTACCAATCAATCTGGAATTGGAAGAGGTTACTACACTTCAGAAGCAGTTGACCTTGTTCATGAAGTAATGCTAAGAGCTTTTGCCTCAGCAGATATCCATGCTGTTCCAATAATGTACTGCCCCCATCATCCAGAGGACAAGTGCAGTTGCAGAAAACCGGAAACAGGAATGATCGACCGGGCTAAGTCAGACTTCAAACTACCTGATGGCGGCTGGATGGTTGGCGATGCCCACAGCGACATGGAACTTGGGCGAAGATCCGGGCTGAAAACTATTCTTGTTCTTACAGGCAGAGGTAAAGCTCAGCTGGAAATTATCAGGGCGGAGAACCTGAAGATGCCGGATCATGTTACCGACTCTCTGGTCTCCGCCGTTGAAATTATTCTTAAATAGCGTTTTCTCTCTTACTCCATTGCGAAAATAGTCACAAGGTCAATTGTGGCCTTTATCCCTTTCTCATGGGTTCTTTCAATGGCATGAGAGGTGTCTACGCCAGGGCCCACAAGTGCATGCCTGGCATCCAGCCCCATTCTCATCGCTGCTCCTGCGTCAGATCCGTAAAATGGGAATGTATCAACCACATAAGAAATACCGTTCATTTCTGACAGATTGATAAGATGTTTTGTCAACTCATAGTTATAGGGGCCGGAACTATCAGCAGCACATATTGTTACTTTCTTCTCGTCTGAAGTCTGATCTGCTCCGCAGACTCCCATATCCACTGCCAGGAAGTCAGAGACATTCTCCGGCAGCCAGCCTGCAGCACCGTGACCAACCTCTTCGTGAACGGTAAAAAGAAAGTGAATGTTCCTGGAAGGTTTTACTTTCTGCTTTACGAGACTCTCAGCCACACCTACCAGTACAGCCACGCCTGCTTTGTCATCGATGTGTCTGCTCTTTATGTATCCACTGCTCATGTGCAGTGCTCTTGGCTCAAAGTGAATGTAGTTTCCCACACTGATACCCAGCTCTTTTACAGCATCTGAGGAGTCTGCAGTATCATCAAGCCTGATGTACATCTCTTCATGGCTTCTTTTTGCACTGCTTTTCTCCCTGCCGTGAGCGTGTACCGAAGTCTTGGAAAATAGAATTGTTCCAGGAACCAGTCTGCCTGTGAATGTTTCAACCTGGCAATACTCGCCTTCAATACTGCCTGGAGTGAAGCCACCAACACAATGATACTTGAGATAGCCTTCAGAAGTAATTCTGGACACCACTGCGCCAAGTGTGTCAATGTGAGCACTTATAACTGCAGAGTCATCTGCGGTACCTTCCATGGATGCTATCAGAGAGCCCTTCCGGGTTACTTTAACTTCAAGCCCAAGAGACTCCATTCTGGTTTTAACCATTTCAGTGGCCAGATCCGTATTTCCTGTTACGCTCCTGGTTCGAAGAAGCTGCATAAGAAATTCCATTGTATTCTGCATAAATTTCCCTTCTGTTGTTCCACCAATTATATTCGGTGTACTATGGCAAGAAAAGGAAAAATTAAAGAGCTCCTTCCAGTACTGCTTCCAATTCTTCTTCCTGTGGCACTTCTTCTGACCTACCTGGTCAAAGAAAGTCTCGGGCAGCTGAACGATCCCGTGCAGATTCTCGCGTCTATCGATCCATCAGGCGACGGAACTGCATATCTCTCCACTATTCTTCCCGACGGCGCTCAGGCGGTATGGACATGCAGCTCTGGAAAATTTACCGATACAGGTTCCTCGCAGGGTTACGGAAGAAGTGTCACATGGCAGGCTTCTCCGGGTTACATGGACAGCGTCACAGTAGTAGTGGTTACTCCAACTGCTACAGATACTGTTCGGTTCCTGCCTGTGATCCTGGAAGTAACTCCAACCATCACAGTTTCCAGCGCCTATCATCTTGCAATTCTTGAGCGATCGCGATCTCTTTCACTTCCTGCAGGAAGCTATACCATTATTGTTGAAGATGATAATCTTCTAAACTACGATGGTCTCACCATTCTTATCGGGCACTTTCCCGGTAATGTCAGAGATGCCTGGTCCCTGTTCCCCGGTGACACCATGAGTATTGATCTTCCTCTGGGAGCTGAGTTTGAAGCAGTAGGCCTTGATAACCTTGAGAATGCCCTGGACAACACCGGTTCCATATTTATCAGGTTCATCAGAGATGAATCTGCTTCCGCTTCATTCCCGGAAACTCCAGTTGAGGAAGCGGTGGAGCCAGAGGAAGAACCAGAAGAACCAGAAGAGATACCGGAAGCAGACTCGCTTGAAGTGTTAGTTCTTCCTGATACACTCACTGTAGATTCCACTCTGGTTACTGATCTGATGTCTGCTATGGAAGAAGATCCCCCGGCGCTTGAGCCAGACAGTACTCCAGCCGAGGCAGACTCTATCTGAACCTTCGGTTGAACCTGTTCCATTTTGAAAAAACTCTTAATCCAACCAGCAGAACCACCCAGACCGGGTAGAGTACAAACTGAGGAACTGTAACAGGATCATGACCCAGCACCTGAAGAGTGCCTACCCACCAGTGTGAAATGGGATCAAGCAGAACAAACATCACGGTGATTCCAGCAAAAGACAGGAACCCCATAGCCATCACGGAAAGCATAAATGGCAGTGATATCACTGTAGCAACAGGGCCAAGCCATGAAATGCCTCCGTAAATAGAGGTCATCAGTGGCGCAAGAGATATGGTGATAATAACCCCCGCATAGAGTGGAGAGTAAAGTGCGGCGAGCCTCCCCCGGAGATTTCCTCCGAAAACAATAAGTGACAGAACTGCACCGTATGACATCTGCGCACCCTTGTCTTCCAGTGTTCCCGGCAGGAAGACCAGTGACAGTATCAATGCGGCCCACCACACCGTTAACAGGTGTAGCCTCCCTCCGCGAAAAGTCATCCACAGCACGGCGAATGACGCCATTATTCCTGCTCTTACCGTTGATGCCCGTCCACCGGACAGGGCCACAAAAAGAACTATTCCCAGAACAGCAAGCGAACCGGAAAGAACCCCTTTCCCGAATATCATTCTTGCCAGGTAAAGAAGAATCAGTGCAATAATGCCGGTATGCAGCCCGGAGAGAGCAAGGAGGTGTGATGTTCCGGATTGCTTGAAAGCTGTGGCTGTCTCTACTGGTATAAGCCCCCTGAGCCCCATAAGAAGACCGCCTGTAAGACCGCGGGAAACCGGGTCATGTATTGTAGTAAGCAATCTGCCCTTAAACTGTCTCCGTATGTAAGAAAATAGAGTTGATGAGCTTCTCAACCGCATACTGAATGGAGAAATAAACATTCCGCTTCGGCGGCCGAAAACAATAAGTGAATCACCTTTCAGCGAGAGAGCTGCAAGAGATCTGTGGGAAACCCACAAATTGCCTTCTTCAGTGGAGAGCATCCCGCCTCTGGCAGTGACAGTGGTAAGTCGCCCGCGCCAGACCCCGTGGGATGTGCCTGAACAGGGGATCTCCTCCCCTCTGGTAACCAGAAGAATGGTAAGCGCTGTAAAGAGGATCAGAAGAAATCTGTTTGATAGTTCCATACCGGTAATTACCGATGAAACAGTTTGTTTTTCAAGAGGTGGTTAAAAGATGTATGCAAAGAAAATGAAAGACCCCGGCTGATAGCCGGGGTCTTAACATAAGAAACTAAATAATGGGTGCCTGGAATTCGCCTGACATCTCAGTCCATCGGTCCTGTACTGCAAAGCTTCCTGTGGCAGCTTCAGCGGTTACATGAGTTATCTCCAACTCACCCGTGATGATATTTGACATGGAGATCATCACAGTTACTCCCCCGGCAATACGAATACCGGCAGAACCAGTGAATTCGCCGTCATATACTGTGAGATCATAAACACCGGCAACTGGAACACTCTCTGCGGACTGATTGAGTGTAAAGTAGACCACAGCCTGACCTGGCTCAAGGTCTACGGTTTTCAAGTATTCTTCGGTTTCAAAATTGGCAAGCAGAATGGTACATATGCTGTGATCAGAAAACACAAGCACTTTGGCCTGCTGGGTTACGATAGTACTCCAGTCAATGGCTTCAGCATCAGTGTACCCACCGTTTGTTGACTCGAGTGTCACATGAGCATCAACAATTGGTACTTCGACTGTCACTGGGGCTTCTTCTGGAATTGATTCTTCAATCACGGTTTCTTCAGCAGGTGGTGTATCTGATTCAGCAACAACCTCCTGAGCAGGATCATTGGAACAGCCTGACATAATCGCAATAAACATGAAAGCAAGCAGCAGTATTCTTGGTATCATCTAGAGTCTCCCTCTGGTTTTTGAGTGCTGAGAATATCTGTTTAAGTAATAAAGTTCCGAGTATCTTTCCATAAACATTCAGAAGCCGTAACAATACTTACTAGCAAATTTCCAGTCAATGAGCTTGTGCACCTGAGGTATTATCATATAATTAACCATTGTCCAAGTGGGCGGAATTATCAAAAAATGTTCAGGAGTACATGCATGAATACGGATACCCTTTTCTCTATTCCCTTTGCAGAGCCGGCTGTTTTTCTTTCCAGACCCAACAGATTCCTTCTGCTGGCTGAAACCGCTTCAGGCGAAACTGTAGAAGTTCATGTACCTGATCCTGGAAGACTTAAAGAACTTCTGTACGAAAGAAACAATCTTCTGATAATTCCCGCAGGTGGAGAGAACAGTCCCCGAAGAACGAAATGGTCTCTGATTGCAGCTGAAGACTCCACTGGATGGATCCTTGTAAACACAAGTTTTCACAGAACGATTGCAACTTCACTCTTCTCCGGCCTGCACTCCCCTCTTCCCTTTGCTCACAAGCTTCAGGCAGAAGTAAGGTCACCTTCTGGAAAAAGCAGGTTCGATTTTCTTCTAAATGATGAAATATGGGTAGAGGTAAAAGGCTGCACTTTAAAAATTGGGAAGGAGGCACTTTTCCCCGATGCTCCTACCACCAGAGGCTTGAAACACCTTGAAGAACTCACAGAACTGGCTCTGCAAGGCAAAGAAGCTGCGGTGGTATTCCTGGTATTTGTAAGAGATGTGGATCACTTCACCGCCAACAGAAAGACAGATCCTGCCTTTGCGTCAGCTCTTGATAAAGCAATTCCTGCCGGGGTAAAGGTTTACCCTGTACAGCTCAGTTTTGACGGAATAGACATCGAATACAGAGGGCTGCTGAATCACTTGTAAAGCTGAATTCCAGCTATAGCACTGTTGAGAAAGAACGCCCTGATTATGTTTGATTCAGAATCAAGAGGAAAGATAAAGAAACCCGAATCATCCGGATCAGAATGCATTGTCTCAACACGACCGATAAATTCCTCTCCGTCTAAAAAGGTTACAATAACCTTCTGGCCATAGGAATCATCACCGTCAAAATAGAGTTTCGTCTTGTGGAGAAAATTACCTTCAAACGATTTTACGAAGAAAATCGCTTTGAGATCTTTAAGTTCGATCGTCTGATTGATCCTGATTGATCCATCTGTACTGGAAAGAAGGAAGGAAGGTTTGTGCCTGGAGAAATCTCCGGAATGACCCTTGATAGTTTCCCCTGCTGTTGTGCGAACCACGATCTTATTCAATTCAGCACCTCCTGTTGGTGAAAGCTGTTCTGAATTTGATTCATGCTTCCAACCCTTGAATCAAACACACCAGTTCCATGGTATACTGTATCCTGGCCCACAGTTACTATGATTCCAGTCTCATACACAGGTTCTGCAGCATAGTAATTCTCGTAAACCTCTATCAAGCTGTCGTTTAAGAGAAATGTGATGGTGTAAATCTCCAGCCCTTCATTCTGTTCTCCACCGGGCCTGAAATAAGAGCTGCATGAGAACTGATCCCAGGATGAGCTTGAGACCTCATGAGGAAACTCAATGAGAATGCTGTCGGGAGAACCGAATCGAAGAACTATGTATTCGTTCTGAGAACCGGTAAGAAAAGAAACAACTGAACCGTCTTCAGTTATAAAGGAATACCCTACTTCTTCCCCGGATATCTTCAGAGAAGTATCTAAAAATGCCATAAGTAAAAGCAGAATATTCATTTCGCAATCTCCTTGTGATTTATCTAAGTGCACCCACCCCATTTGTCAATGGTGAGCTTTGCATGGTCTTTCAATACTTGTTGACTGTTCCCGCTTTGATTAATAGTATTGAGCCCATGTTCAACGAAAATTTTCCCCTGTTTGTTCTTGATTCACTGAGAAGTGCCTTTAATGTGGGATCTGTATTCCGTACTGCTGAATCCATATCTCCCTCCGGCATAATTCTTACAGGGATCTCTGCCCGCCCGGGAGGCAGAAAAGTTGGCAGAACTTCCAGAGGAACCCACGGAATTGTTCCCTGGAGATGGTTTCAGAAAGCGACGGAGGCTGTTCAATACATACAAAAGCACAGGATGGTTATTGCTGTGGAAAATACACCTGACGCAGTACCTTTACACCTTGCTGATTTTCCTCTGGACGCTGCATTTGTCCTGGGAAATGAAGCAGACGGCATTTCCAGTGAAGTTCTGGAAATGTGCAAAATGAAAATAATAATACCCCAATCTGGTTTTCGGCACTGTATCAATGTTTCAAGTACAGCTGCAATGATCGCCTGGGAAGTACAGAGAAGAAGACTGACAGGAGAATTCGATGCTTAAATTTATTGCTATTGCCCTTCTGCTCCTTGCCCCGATGAGATGGATCTATGTTGTTGATAAGCAGAAGTGCAATGGATGCGGGAACTGTTTGTCATGCTGTCCCCAGGGAGCAATAACAATGTCAGGACCGGATGCATACATCGATCCCGATCTTTGTGACGGGTGTGGCATCTGTGTTAATTACTGTCCCAGAAGCGCAATATACAAAGTATGGTACACTGGAATTGAAGACAGCGAAACAGATGATGCAATTCTCACCTTTTCTCATAATCCAGTATCAGGCACAAGCGTCACCGTTACAGGAATTCCTCCTGAAACAGAAGTACGGGTCATGGACAGTTCTGGCAGAATGATCATACGAGATACTGCAGATCAGCAGGGGCAGCTGATCCTTGACATGTCCACAGTGCCATGCGGTGCGTATCTGGTCATATCAACCAGCGGAGTTTCCGTACTTACCTCTATCTGATGTAACCGAGATTCCTGAGTTCTCTGCTTGCAGTCTCGCTGTAGTTTACCAGTGGAGCCTCCCCCATTGGTGGAGTAGCCCAGTAGAACTCAGCTGCTTCGATCAATGAAGAATCCGGCTCCATCAATTCCAGTTCCATTGGATCCATGGCCAGGTTGTATGCCTCAATGGAATCATCTTCAACTGACCAGATAATTTTGCTGCTGTTGGATACAACAGAGACCAGATCGCCCTGAGGTCTCCACAAAACACCGCTCGCTGGAATTTCTCTTGCCTGGTCCACAGTTCCTGCAAGATCCACTGCAGGCTCCTGTGTTACAAAGTCAATACCTGTAACTGCAGCGATTGTTCCGGCAATGTCCAACTGAGCCACCGATTGTGATATAACCCTTCCACGGTTAAAACCGGGGCCTGCTATGATAAGGGGAACATGTGTTGTTTCTTCGTAAAGGGTGCGTCCATGTTCAATTCCGCCATGCTCAAGAAATTCTTCTCCATGATCGCCTACAAGTATCACAAGAGTGTTCTCTGCCAGTCCCCTTGATCTCAGATCTGCCAGCATTCTGCCTATCTCAGAGTCCATGTACTGAAGCTCCCCGTCATAGAGGGCAACAAGATTCGCCATGTCGGAAACCGTTGGGATCACTTCGCCTGAATTTACATCCATCATCTCGGTGACCCCTTCGCCCCACGAATCATCGAATTCACCATTATATGCCGGGTCAGTGTAGAGTGATCGGAATGGTTCCGGTGCTCTGTATGGAATATGAGGGTCATAAAAGTGTACTGCGGCGAAGAAAGGTTTGTGCTCATCGCCGGAGTCCAGCCATGCAAGAAAATCATCAACTGTTGGCCCTGCCTTGCGAAGGCTGTTCCCGCTGGCTACGCCCTGACAGTCGAAATGTTGAAATCCCCTGTGAAATCCAAAATCTTCGTTCATGAACATTACATTAAAAAATGCAGCTGTTCTGTAGCCCTCCCTGTGAAATGCCATTGGAAGCCAGGGTACATCGGGAGAAATACCGTGAAACCCGGTGCTTCTTCTTCCTGCACCGTGAACAACCGATGATACACCGGACAGTATTGTGGTCATGGTGGGAAGAGTCCACGAAGCCTGCCCCTGGCAGTATTCAGCACGGGTTCCAGCTGCAGCCAGACTGTCGATGTACGGTGTTGTATTTCTCTCATACCCGTAACAGCTCAGATGATCAGCCCTTACAGTATCCATGAGTATGAGAAGAACATTTACCCTGTTTTCTCTTCCGCAGGAGGTAGTCAGAATTACCATCATCATGATTATTATCAGTAATATCTTTTTCATTTTTCTTTCCTCCAGTACTCTGTCAGATAATAAGTGTCGATGTAATCCGCAGCTATCCTGAGTCTCGGCAAGGCACTGGTTT
>JAGLQD010000308.1 GCA_023136985.1 Candidatus Sabulitectum sp.
AAAAGCAGGGAAAGGCACGGAAGAGTGGAAGAAGTACTGGCAGGACCCGGACACCCGACTTGTCCAGTTCATAGGCAAGGACAACATTGTTTTTCACTGCATTATTGAACCCTCACTTCTGCACGGGCTGGGAGACTTTATACTGCCCTGGAATGTACCTGCCAACGAATACCTTAACATCTCGGGACAAAAATTTTCCACAAGCCGGAGTACTGGAATCGGTATGGGAGAGTATCTTGATCATTTTGATCCGGATCCCATGCGTTACGCTCTTGCAGTAAATGCCCCGGAAAGCAGAGATTCTGATTTTACATGGCTGGAATATCAGTCCAGGAACAACGAACTTGCTGATGTTCTTGGGAATTTCATCAACAGAACTCTGAAATTCACTGCGAGCAAATTCGGCAACAGAGTTCCAGCTGCAGATCTTGATATGACACTGATCAACAAGGCAGGAAAAGCAGCAGAAAATATTGCGGTTCTTATGGAATCCTTCAAATTCAAAAAGGCAATTGTGGCAGCAATGGAGCTTGCAAGAGAAGGCAACAGGTATTTTGACTCAGCCAAACCATGGAAGTCACTAAAAACAGATCCGGAGCAGTGTGCAGTTACAGTTGCCAGCTGTTTGAATCTCTGTGCGTCTCTGGCAGTGATATTTGAGCCATTTATCCCGTTCTCCACTGAAAAGATCCGAAGAATGCTTGGGCTTGGTGAGTTGAAATGGTCTGATGCAGGCACTGTTCTTCTCAAGCCGGGGCATAAGCTGGAAGAGGCCGAGATCCTCTTCAAAAAACTGGAAGACGGTTTTGAAAAGATCATGGACAGAACAGAAAACATTTCAGAAGAAGAAAAAGTGGAAGAAACCCCTGAAGTTGATTTCGAGGATTTCATGAAGATAGAGTTCAAGGTTGGCAGGATTCTAACTGTTGAGGATATAAAGAAGGCTAAAAAACTGTATAAAATAGAAGTAGACACCGGAGATAAGGTAAGAACTGTTGTTGCAGGCATGAAGCCGCACTACACTAAAGAAGAACTTCAGGGTCGGTTGGTTGCAGTGGTATGCAATCTGAAGCCTGCGAAGCTTTGCGGTGTGATAAGCCACGGAATGCTCATGGCCAGCGACGGTGAGTCCGGAGTATTTCTGATTGAACCCGGGGCTGATGCCAAACCGGGAGACACTATTCGATAGTGAAGAAAATAATGGTTTCTCTTCATGATGTTACACCGGCGATGTTTGATCGTTCCCGACAGTTGACGGATATGATCATGAAGAGAACCGGTTCGGATTTTACTATGCTGGTTGTGCCTGATTATCACGCAGGAAGCAGGATAGACGGGTACCCCGAATTCTGCTCCTGGCTTCGTGAATTGAATGATGCCGGTGTGGAAATTGCACAGCACGGGTTGTATCATCTGGATACTCAAGAGAAGTTTTCCATGGAGGGTAAACTGTTCACAAAGGGCGAGGGTGAGTTTCTCTCTCTTTCAATGGAAGATGCCGGAGCAAGAATAGAAGAAGGCTACAGGATAATGTCTGATGTTCTGGGAGAGCCCCCGTCAGGGTTCACTGCTCCCGCCTGGTTGTACAGTAAAGGAACCAGAGAGGCACTGAAAGGTTTTCCATTTAAGTGGGTAGAGTACCGCTGGGCAGTTGAGTACGCAAGCGGTGCAAGAGAGACTATTCCCGCAGTTGTGTTTGCTACCCGCACTTTGTGGAAGAGGGCATGCAGTGTCTTCTGGGCTTCTGCAGGGCCTGCACTTTTCTCTGGAAGAAGTGTGTTTCGTCTGGCACTTCATGTGAGGGATCTGCCCAGCCTTCAGCAGCAGATTGAAAATGCACTGGACAGGTCAGTCGAATGCAGGATCGCTACTGCCTGCGTCGACTTGACTCAGGAATGACAGGGGCTTGATTCCTGTTTAGATATATTCCCGGTATCCAACAGGATGGCTCTGGAACCGGAATTGCGTATGCCTATGGATAACGAAGGGTGGAATAG
>JAGLQD010000309.1 GCA_023136985.1 Candidatus Sabulitectum sp.
AGTTTAAATGCAAAGAGTAGTGAAATGAAAGCAAGAATGAATATGATTTATTGGAAATCAGATAGATTCTGGCTGGGAAAACTTCTTGAGCACCCTGAAATACTAACTCAGGGTGAGACCATTGAGGAACTGGAAGAAAACATCAAGGATGCATACCTATTAATGGCTATGGAAGATGTACCTGAAAAGTACGAGACAAAAGAAATCGTAATGTGAAGCGGAAAGATCTCATAAAGTCTCTTCTGAAAAAAGGTTGTTATCTGCTTCGTCACAGAAGTAGACACGATATTTAAGTCAATCCGGCTACTGAGATGAAGCAGCCGGTTCCGAGACACAGCGAAATTGATAACAAACTTGCCAGGCATATCCTGAAGCACTTGGGCCTGTAACGACAAACGCAGGTGCTCGGGAATTGATTCAGATCTGATGAGTTATCAGGACTGTGATCTGCTTTCATCGGCATCAACAGGAATGCTCCGATCCAATCCAGTTACATGGTGACCAATCACAACTCCATCTGCGTATCTGTCTGCAGAATAGAGCTGGTCATTGTGCATAAGAACCACACCGACAGTACCATCGATCACCCAGCTGTCCAGATAGTCGCCATCCCAGTTGTACCTGTGAATTGCAGTTGTCTGCTGCATCTCTCCACCGTCAAACAGGTTGCCGCCTTCTTCTGTGAATACAGGCAGAATTACATTTACCATGCCGTCAGGGCCAATGAACACGTCTCGGCAGAGAACCATAAAGGAGCCACTTGCCAGATCATTCACCATCTCACCTTGAGGCAGTGATATTTCTGAAAACAATTCAGTTGCACCGGTGGCGGGGTCGATCTTCCATATTCCGCCAACGAAACGGGAGATCACAAGAACATTCCCATCCGGGGTAACAACTCCGTGTAGATGTCTGTTTGCATAGGCTAACAGATCCAACTCTTCAGGAAGTTCTCCGCACGAGTCAAGGAACTCGCCATCTTCATTGTACATGTTCAAAGGCTTGCTTTCAGCAAGGCTGAGGACAAACAGAGTGTCGCCCTTCCACATCACATCGAATGGACACTGGACCGGAATGTTGCCGAGGAACTGGCCGGAATAGTTCAGAAGAGTAACTCTGCTGTTTCCCATGTCGCAGACTGCAATTCTGGAAGGCCCGGCAGCAATTTCACAGATACCGTTGAAATGTCCCGGTCCCTCGCCCTGTTCCCCTGCTTTCCATATCTGCAGGCCGGAGGTAAGTGAAACAGCAGCTAGAGACTGATCTGCAGGGTCGCTTACAAACAGAGTATCACCCTTGAAGTCGAACCCCTCAACATTGAAGAACGGTGGTATTTCCTGTCCGCCGTATACAACGGGTTTCTCCAGAACGAACCTGTGGCTGTTTTCTTCCCAGAGCCCGTCACCGCTTTCTTCGGCCCAGTCGATCCACCTGGCTACTGAGTCAGGCACAGTGGGAAGCTCTTCGATTGTTTCAATTACAGATACTTCTTCGGAAGGGCTTTCGCCGCAGCCTGAAAAGAGCACGACAGCTGTTGAAAAAAGAACTGCTTTTCGGGTCATTTTCATTCTCATCTCCCTGTTGAAAACTTGTATAGACAGCTTGTTTGTTTACCCGTTGAGCAGTGCCGCCCAGAGAAGTACGATTAATATCGAAGGAACTGCCAGTCGTTTTAGAATTGCCTGGCTTCTTACTTTTCCTGCTGTGCAATCCCATGATTTGTAAACTGGGAAAAGTAGATACAAAGCGATCAAAACAGGAACTGTTATGACTGCAAAGTGTACAAGG
>JAGLQD010000031.1 GCA_023136985.1 Candidatus Sabulitectum sp.
AAGGAATCACTTGAATTCCCGGTTGATCTTGAGGACAAGAAAATGATCGATCTGTGGGACGGCTTCATTATAGATGTTTCCCTTTTTGTTAAAAGCGAATGGAAAAGACACAGGGATCTGAACACTGCTCTGGAAACCCTTGAGTTCCCCTTTGAAACCATAAGACCGGGGCAGCAGGAAATGGCGGATGCAGTAAAGTCCATCGGAGAAAAGAAAGAAGAACTGCTGATACAGGCACCAACAGGCACCGGAAAAACAGCAGCTGTACTTTCCGGTGCGATCCCGCCTGTTATAAAGAACTGGAGAATTCTTTTCTTCCTCACATCGAAGAACACACAGAAGAAGATTCTTGCGGAAACCATGGGTATATTCATCGACAATGGTTTTCCTATGCGTACAATTATTCTTTCTTCCCGTGAGAATTCCTGCCCCATGGACATGGAGCGATGTAATCCCGGGATATGCCCTTATGCGGAGGAATTCGGATCCAGAATAAAAGAATCAGGAATAATTAACAAGCTCATAGAGAAAGTTATTATCGATCGGGAGGACATCTTACGGGAGTCAATAGCAGCCGAGGTCTGTCCCTTTGAACTGGCTCTTTTCATATCTCAAAGGTGTGATCTGATAGTATGCGACTACAACTATGTATTTGACCCCGGCATACGGTTGAAAAGATTCTTCGACGACGATGAAACCGCTTCCCGGTGCACTCTGCTGATTGACGAAGCTGCAAACCTTCCGGAGAGAGTACGGGGAATCTGGTCGCCTGAGATAAAGACCCAGTGGATGGATAGAACATGGAAGTATGCAAGGGGGAACAGAAAGCTCCAGAACCTTCTCCGACCCTGGAGAAAGCTGCTCCAGGCCTACGCGGATCAGCCCTGGACCCACAAAGAAAATGAAGTAAGGCTGCCCAGCGAGATCAGTCTTCCCGGAATTACCAGCAGAAAGTGGCAGAAGCTGCTGGGAGGTGACATGAATGCCCCCAGGGAAGCAGGCCTTCTGTGCAAAGCGATCTATGGATTTTCCCGTGTATCTGAAAGACTTGATGACAGATTTCATCTGCTTGCCAGAAAAGAAGGAGACGACACACTGATCCAGTGGTACTGCACAGACCCGTCAACCTTTATCGCGGAAGAACATTCAAGATGCTCAAGTGTAACCTGCTTCTCTGCAACCCTGGAGCCAATGGAACACTTCGCGTGGGAACTTGGGCTGGGAAAAACAGACTTCCTAACAGCAAAAGCGGTAGGATGGCCGTTCCCGAAAGAGAATCTGAAGGTATGGGTAGATACAGGTATAAGTACCCTTTACAGATACAGGGATGAACAGACTAATTTGATTGTGGAAAGAATGCAGGGCGCAAGAAAGAAATCTCCCGGCACCTGGATGGCCTTCTTCCCTTCATTCTCCTGGATGGAAAAGATCGCCCTTGCTGCAGAAGATTCAGGGCTGGAGATCATTTCGCAAAGAAGAGATATGACAGAGAATGACAGAGCTGAATTCGTGGAACTGATCAACAGCGGAGATCACCTGATCCTGGTGGTGGCAGGCGGTCTGTTTGCAGAGGGTGTGGATCTGAGTATTCCAGACCTCAGAGGCTGCTTTATTGCCGGGCCTTCCCTACCGGCAGTTTCTCTTAGACAAAAGCTTCTTCAGGAAAGATACCATGATACGAAAAGGGACGGCTTTCTTCATGCATTCGCTATTCCCGGAATAAACAGGGTAATTCAGGCTGCAGGAAGGCTTATAAGAAACAGTGAACAGAAGGCTGATCTGATCCTGCTGGGTGGCAGATTCATACGAAACCCGTACTTCAGCCACCTGCCCGACCACTGGTTCCCGCTGAGAGTTATCAGGTACGGCAGAGTTTCACTGAAGCACAGAAACAGATAACTCTTCCCCTCCATTGACCGCTGCTCATGGTGCGGATATGATTATCCTTTATGGTATATCTAGTGTAAGGAGAAATCATGTTAACTATTATTGCGATTACTAGTTTGCTCTTTCAGAATACAGTCAGCCCAGACGGGCCAATCCAAGGCTTTCCGGAGATTCCAATCAGCGTGGTTGGTACCTGGCAGATCACATATGCCTCAGATATACAGGATGTAAGCTTCAACTGGAACCCAAGTACCCTGATTTTTCGCAGCAATGGTGAGGGAAAGATATTTCTGGCTGATCCATACAGCTGTGATTCTATAGGGGAAATAGATCTTCCGCCAGGTTCAGATGGGTTTGGAGTGGCGGTCAGTCCATCATATCCCGAAGAATATTACATAAACACAAATACATCAACTGTAATTCTCCACTCCGACGGCTCCGGAACCTGGAGCGAACTTGCAAACCCTGCCGGCACCCAGGGTGCCGGCCTGGACTTCAACTCAATAGGCTCGTGGGATCTGCTTCTTGAAGCCTCCAGTACAACTCCCTGTCAATTTTATGCAATTGAAACAGATGGATCCGGCCACAACAGCTACAGCCTGCCTGGAGTAAACGGCGAGATAAGCGGCTTCATGGGTCATGAAGTGATGACTGAATCCGGATATCCTCCCTCAGCTCTTATTCTCACCACAAGGCTGGGTCATGAATTTTTCTTCTTCCATAAAAGTGGTGGATCTTACACCCTTTACGGTCAGGAACCATGTCCTCTTCCGGTTTCCGAATCCCTGGGACTTACGTGGAGCTCGAATGGAGATGTTTACTGGAGCCACAGGGGACTGGATCAGGAGTATTACATAAGCAAACTGATGATTCCTGTTTTCGGAACAATTGCAGGCGAGAATAATGCCTCCATTTTCAATACAGATGCTCTGAGTCTAACTGAAAATCCTTCAGCTGGTTCCGCTGTTTTGATCGTGGATCTTCCGATTTCAGAGCTGATAAGTCTTGAGATTTATGATATCTCTGGAAGACTGGTGGAAGTTCTGCACAGCGGAGAGCTTGGTTCCGGTGAGAGCATCTTCAGTTTCAGCGGTTCTCCGGGGATCTACCTTATTGTTCTAAACCAGCCCCATGACCAGGAAAGACTCAGGTTTGCTCTAACCAGGTAGATTCAGTTTACCGTAAAAGTGGTTATTGACAGTGCCCTGTTCTGCAAATCTTAGTGTACAGAACGAGAGGTTCGAGATGAGGATGGTTTCGTTTACTGGATGAAGAAAGAACGCTGCAGCAAATTCAGGGCTTTCATGCAAGTATAGAGATTTATGACAGTTCGTCAATATCGTCCCTCCCCGGAGACCTATCTCTTATTTATCTTGCCCCACGACAATCAATCAGTTACAGTTTGGCATTCTTATGGTATAAATGTAGATTCACCTTAAAGAAAAGGAGCTGTGTTTATGTCAGGAAAACCGGTAATTTCTATTCAACCTGTATTAATGATCTTTCTTGCTGTATCTCTGTCCTGCGATTCTTCAGAGGAATCACAGGATCAGTCACAGGAAACATCGCTGTATTCCATTCATCCCACTGCTGTGATCAGTGCTGATGAATTTGATTCACTGTACACACTGGGGGCTGTATCTGATGTGGACCACCTCTCAGGCGGCAACATCGCAGTTCTTGACCGACTGAGTGCAAGTGCTTACATCTTTTCTTCTTCCGGTGAATTCCTTGCGCGCGCAGGGCGCAGGGGCAGCGGTCCCGGTGAATTCAACAGCCCGGACGCAATTGTACCGCTTTCATCGGACAGCATGCTGATCTTTGACAGAACAATCAGAAGAATCTCAGTCTACAGTGAAAATGGAACACACATTCACGATATCCCTGAAAATTTCGAATTCCCCGTACCGTACTGGAGCAAGTACAACGGACCGGACCGTTATGTTGGTGGGATCATGTATATGAACGGCAATTCTGAAGGCTATGAGATTGAATACTCGATCTGTTCCTTTGGGAATGACCTCTGCCCTGTGGATACTTTCTTCACAAACAAAGCTCAGATGATACCCGATGATATCACAAACACCATACAGAATTCCATATTCTCCTGTGCATTCACATGCGACTCAGAAGGTAATGTATTTGTGGCACCGGTTTCTGCTGAGAAGTACATAATTCAGGGTTACAACAGTCAGGGTGAATGTTTTCTTACAATAGAGAGAGGCATAACTCCAGTTCGGAAAACAGAGGAGGAACTGGCCCGCGAAACGGAAAGATTCAACAGCATGTTCAGTGCAAGAAACTCAGGAGCCCCCGGCAACTACTCTCCTGGTGAATTCCGTTACATGATCCCGCCTCAGGGTCTCCATGCTGATAATCTCGGAAGACTCTGGGTACTCCATGGCACAAGTGGTGAATCTCTCTTCGATGTGTATGACTATTCAGGAAAGCTGTTGTTTACTGTGAGGATCATGGGAATTGATCCCGAAGAGATCATAGATCTGCTGTGGTGGAGTGTATCAGAACACGGGTTGCTGGCATTCTCCCTTGATCCCGTCAATGTTCCGAAAGTGTATGTGTTTGAATTCCCGGATCCAGAAAACTCTGCAATGGAGATCTAATGAGAATAACATTTCCGTTCTCTGCGGTTGTTGGTCAGGAAGAGGCAAAACTGGCCCTGATCCTTTCAGCTATTGATCCTGGAATGGGCGGTGTTCTGCTAACCGGCCAGAAGGGTACCGGCAAATCAACCCTTGTAAGGGCCACGCCTGAGATCCTGCCCTCAATAGAGGTGACTGACTGCAGTTATCACTGCCTGCAAAGTGAAGCTCTGCTCTGCCCGCAATGCAGAGAGAATCCGGGAACCCCTGTGATGTTGATCCCCGGACTCATTAATGTTCCTCTGGGAGCAGACGAGAACAGGCTGCT
>JAGLQD010000310.1 GCA_023136985.1 Candidatus Sabulitectum sp.
ACCGGGTCCATTACCTTTAGATACAAAATTCCATCCACTTCAACTGATACGTTGTCTTTAGTTATGCAAACTTGAGGAGGAACATCAATGGCAACTTCCTTCATGCTCAGCTTGTATCTGATCTTGTCTATAAAGGGAAGCAGAATATGAAATCCTGCTTCCAGGGTTTTAGAATACTTCCCCAGACGCTCCACAACAAATGCGGATTTCTGTGGAACCACTCTGGCGGTTTTGAACAGGGTTATGATTATCAACATGATGATCACAATTGGTACAAAATACTCCATCTCTATCATTCCCTTCAGTTAACAGGTTCTACTATCAGTGTAATGTTGTTCTTGCCTGTGATTCGAACAGAGCTTCCCTCTGGAATACTCACAAGACTGTCTGCTTTCCAGTCAGTACCCTCAAAGAACACCTTTCCTTCCAGAGACCCGGGAGCAATCGAGGTTACAACCCGGGCCAGTTTGCCGGTGTATTCATCGTCCTGTTCCTCTGTACTGTCACCCTTGAAGAAACGGCTGGCGTACTTCCTCAAGCCGAACAGCAGAGCCAGAGAAGAAACGCCGAACACTATGAGCTGCTCAGTTGTTCCAGGAAGAACACCCGCCCATACAAGGATGGATGTGAGGATGGCTCCAACTCCGAAAAAAACAAGTATAACGCCTGGAACTGCAAATTCCAGAAAAATCAGAATCACTCCACCGCTGAACCACAGCAGCTCCGGAGTAAGCCAGTCGAACATAATTCCCTCCATATTGAAATGAGAAAGTAATACAGCCTACCGAATAAGATAACAGCATCCTCTACAATTTCCAGTCTTTCCTCAAGGAGTGTTTCTTTAGATAATAGTTACTTACCATAAGGGGGAGGATATGCTGTTATTTTGTATTCTGGCAGCTTTGCGCATTTCTGCGGGATTCCACGGCAGCCAGGAGGTTTCCACAGATCTATCCGGATCCGTTCTGTTTCTGGGAAGTGAGATAATTTCCAGTGAGCCCGGCTCGGGAGGCAATGTTCTTTCTTCCGATAGTGACCTTTTCTGGAAAGAGTGCCCTCCGGGATCTCATCAGCGCATTGTATCCCTTGGGCAGGGAGAAATCTTTTCCCTGGAGTATTTCAGTGGACCTTTCTCCTTCGGTGACGAGATCATGGTTTCCGTCCCTGATGAGATTCTGATCCTTGACCAGCAGGGAACCTTTCAGCGTTCTTACTCAACAGGAGAATATCCAGGCAGCCTCTGCTCAGATGGTGAGAATATCTGGTTTGTCTCCTCCAGAGATGGCGTGCTGAAGAAAATAAACACAAGAACATCCATCCGGAATACTGTCAATCTTTCCTTCACCCCTGTGTCCGTCCAGTACGGAAATGATTTTCTTTTAATAGGTAACACAGACGGTGGGTATTCAATTGTAACAGCTGCAGGAGATGAACTGCTGACAATTCAGGAAGGGTTCATGGGCTTTTTCAGTGGCAGCAACACTGTAACATTCACAAGAAGCAGAGAATTTGAGGGTTGTGAAACCTTGTCATGGGAAACTGTTTCCGTGGATATCAGAACGGGAATGGAAACGGTTGTTTCTGTCCAGCCGGGCAATGCTTCTTTGGTAAGCAGTTTGCCAACAGATGATCCAACTGCACACTTCGATGTTCCCTACATGCATCAGAGATGGGACACTCCCGACTGGTTTGACGGCAGCTGGAGCTGCGGCCCTACCTCATGCATGATGGCGGTGCAGTACTACAACCGGCTTACCCCTGACTCTGTCTGGTGCAGTTATCCCTCCGGCCACTGGAGTGAATGGGGAAACTATCTTCCCACAGAGTACACCTTCCTTGGATACACCTACGATATCTTGGGAGTATCCCCGGACAGTGTTTGGGTACCGGGAGCTCATGGTTTCATCTGCAGAGATATTGGAGGTGCTATCTGGGCAGAAATGACCTCCTGGATGACTCAGCATGAACTTGACTCAGGCACTCTCGGTACCACATGGAGTGCATGCACCGGTGAGCTGGATAACTCGTATGCTGTGGTGGCATCCACCACAAGCCCGTACACTGGAGGGCACATTCTTCTGTTCAACGGCTACTACGATAATCATTCAGTGATATGCAACGATTCCTACGGCAACCAGAATCTTCCAGGATGGGGAACCCTGCCAAACGGCAAAGATGTTGTTTACGACTGGCCCGGCTACAACAACGGCAATACTCAACTGGGTGTTTCCCAGTTGTTCTCTGCCCGTTCAGAAATTCTTTCCCCTGCTGGAGAATTGATTGATGACCGTTCCCTGGGCTACAGAAAACTTGGCCCATGTCAGTACTGGCACGAGCAGGAGACAGGGTATAACGGATACTCCTGGTGGACATATTCCACCGGAGCACTGCCGGACACATGTTTTGCAGAGTGGATTCCTGAACTTCCATCCGAAACATGGTACCTTGTAGAAACCTATGTACCATCATCCCATTCAACAGCTACAGGCATCTATCACATAAACTCTTCTACCGGCTGGGTAACTGCAACTGTAAATCAGGGGAACTACAGTGATCAATGGGCAGCAGTTGGTTCTTTCTTCCTGTCTCCTTCATCAGCCAAAGTAAGAATGGGCGACTATACAGGCACCCAGAGTCAGCACATATCGTTTGACGCAATAAGATTTACGCAGCAGACCTCTATTGATGAGCAGAGCCACGCCAGCGAATCTGAATGCTTCACTATTTCTCAAAACCCCGTGCACACAGCCTCTCCGATTGTTTTCAATCTGCCTGACGGTTTCAACGGAACAATACAGATTTATGACCTTACTGGAAGACTTGCACTCACCGTTCAATCATCAATTCCCGCAGGTTCCCTTGCACCTGGGCTTTATCATGCCATTCTTTATAAAGAAGATAAATACGACGCTGTAAGATTTACAGTGGTTAACTAGAAAGGTACTGTCATGCTCTTATTAATGATGATGCTTGCAGCAGCTTCTCCTGATGGAGATTCAGAGATTCAGTGGGAAACTTACGGCCCCGGAGATGGAGTAACCGCAGAAATGCTTCTTCCAACTCCCCTTACCGATGAGACTACCCATGAGATTGAACCCGGAATACTGCCTGAAGGTGATTACCTTTACGATTTTGCCTGGTCCGCCGACGGGCAGACCGTTCTGGTAGCAAACTACATTACTGCGAATCTTTCCCTGATAAACCCGACTACTGGATCTGTCGTTCTGGATATCCCCACAAATGGCCTCCGCCCGGGAGCTGTGGCTGCCTGTGCAAACTACACGGTTACTGCGTTTCCCTTTGACGATCTGGTAGCAATCACAACAGAGACAGGAACGCTTCTTGGTACTGTGGCCACCGGGGAACAGCCCTGGAGGATCGAATTCAGCCCGGATGGAGAAACAGCCTATGTCGGGTGCGACATAAATGACCAGTGCACCGTTATCGACCTGTCAACTCAAACTGTAACCATGACCATCGAAAATTTTCCGTTCTGGTTGCAGAGCATGGGATGGGGCTCTGAAAGCCCGAGGAACTTCGTTTTCTTCAGCCTGTTCACCGTTACCGATGATGGCCAGTACATTGCTGTTCCCAACGGTGATGATGCCGTTCTATTCATTAACACAACCACTGGAGCTGTTGATCACACTGTAGCCGTTACTGATGCGGCTTCAGTTGCTCCTTCCGGAGATGGCAGCAGGCTTATCGCTATGAGCACATCTTCTGATGTAACTCTTCACCAGATCGATCTGTCAACATTCACAATAACAGAATCTGTTGCAGTTACCGGCAGTAGTTCAGGAATGACAAGAGAAATAGCAGTAAACCAGGATGGCTCAAAAGCTTTCATCTCTACATCCGGCAATACATCCACACTGGTAAACTTTACAGCTCAAACTATTACTCAATTCTCAAACACTTACTCAGCTTTCTGGACAGCATCCAACTTTGATCACACCCTTGCAATAAGTGGTCAATACAGATTCAGTGTGATTGATTTTGCAAGCGAGACCATGGTGGCTCAGCATCAGGGCAATGCCCAGAATATTGGAGCAACCTCGCCTGTTGCAAACATTGCCGGAGGTATTGACCCTACGCGTCACGAAGGTGTTTACTTTTACTCCTTCACCAACTCTTCGGTGAGCTATGATGGAAGCGTTGTCTCGGGGTCTGCAGTGGAGGGAGATGCCCCAAGAAGAGTTGCAATTTCTCCAGACGGTAACTGGGCTGTTGTTTCCAATACCCTAAGCGACAATGCTTCTCTTATCGACCTTAACGCCATGGCAACTGTTGCCGTGCTGGAGATAGGAGACCGGGTACAGAATGTGGAATTCACTCCGGATTCCAGATATGCTGTCATCTGTGGTTTCAACAGCAATTCGGTAAAGATCATTGATACACAAACTGCCACGGTTGTAGCAAATGTTCCTACCGGAACACGGGCTGGCGTGGTTGATATCAGCCCGGACGGTTCAATGGCCTGCGTTGGCAACATATCCTCCAACACCGTTTCTTTTGTGGAACTGGACGGTGCTTCAAGCACCGAGGTGGCCGAGAAGCCCTGCGGAACCATCGGCGTTTCCTGGGCTGCTTTCGGGGTTTCAAGTGATGTGGTCATCTCCCCTGACGGTTCTGTCTGCCTGGTATGCGCCAGCTTTAATGACAATATCCGTCTGTTCAGCATGGCCGACTACTCTCTTCTTGCAACCATACCAGTGGGAGACTTCCCACTGAAGGCGGCCTTTAACCATGACGGCAGCCGAGCAATGATCACCTGCTACACGGATGACAAGGTCTACCTCCTCGAGATAGATGGTGCTTCCTCTTACGTACTTGGGAACTGGGCCTCGGGAGATGGCCCGCTCAGGATAGCATATGATCAGGCTGGAGACAGATTCGGAGTGGGGCTCTACTCTGACAAACAGGTTCGTTTTTACAATGCCGAAGATGGTTCGTACCTTGGAATGGAAAGCTTTCCGGGATCCTTATTCCAGCCGGGATTCACCTCCGATGGTGATCTTTTTGCTCTTACAAGTGTTAACTCAACAACGCCGTCCCGGTTGTACAGGGGGGCAGAATACACAGATCTTCCTGCAACAGGCTGCACTTTTGACTTCTGCAGTGCCACAAATACTGCTGTTGTAACCATCCCGGGGCCTGACATGGCCTATGTAATTCAATACACTTCCGGAGGAATTGAAACAAATCCAGTATCGCTTGCCAGTGTGATCTCAGTCTACCCCAACCCGTCTACCTCAGGTCAAATCACATTCAGTTTTTCCCTTCCACAAATCACCACAGGAGAGCTTGCTGTGTACGATCTGACAGGACGCAAAGCAATGCAGATAGAAACAGGTGATTTCGGAGCTGGGTTAAATACTAATACCATCTCTACACACCTTCCTGCAGGAATTTACACCGTTAGATTCTCGTCTTCTTCAGCGTCCATAACCGGGCGTTTTGCAGTTCTTGAATAGGCTGCAGGAAAGGCTGATATGAAAACCATGATACTGTTACTTTTGTGCGGATTCACCGCGTTTGGTTTTTCTGCCTCAAGAACTGTTTCCGTAATTACGACTGACGGAGAAATAACCAGTACCGTATTTTCTGATTACCCTGAACAGGTAGAAATCACTCCTCTTCCCGACGCCCCGGAAATAATCTGGCACTATTCTGTCACATCAGGATTGACCCAGAAGGTATGCCCTATCGGAATGAATTCTGATTATGTATTTAATGGGGGCTGGTATGGTGGTGGCTTAATGTTCACAGGCATTGGCGGCGACGGAACGGTTCTCTGGCAAACTGATGAACCCACTGTGGGAGCCAATGAATACTGGACCTCGCTGGGGACGGGAACTGCAGTATCAAAAACCACAGATATCTTCTATTCCATTCAGTTGTGGAAAGTCTATAATGACAATGGAACCCCCGGTGATCCATCTGACGATTATCTGGTTTCCGAGGGAAACACCTCGGTAACACTCTATAATTCTTCTTCCTCAACACCGATATGGACCTACATAGGCGGCCCTGGCTCATTTATTACCGGCTCAGTAGATAGTCCAGGCAAGTATGCATGCTCTGATGACGGCTCAATTCTTGCCACCGGTGGTGCAATTGACGGACATCTGGCAATTCAGTTCTTCAACAGCTCCAGTGCAGCGCCGTTCGCCACATACGAAGATCCTTCTCTGACTTACTACCCGCGGCAGCTTCGTGTTACTGCGGATGGCTCAAAGTGCATTTTCAGAACTGGCGCTACGCTTTACCGTGTGGATACAGCAACAGGCACCCTTGAAACAAGCTATTCTCTTGGTGCGAGCAATGACTGTTTTGCAATTTCTCCTGATGGTTCGGTTCTTGCATATGGCTTCACCGCAGCAAGAATTGCAACATGGGACGGCTCTGAGTACTCTCTTGTGGCAGGCAAAGCGATCAGCGGTTACTATGGAGGAGCAGCAACTATTGCCTCAGACAATGCAACGATCTACTTTGGTTTTTACAGAAGCGACTACAAAACAAACAAGATCCTCAAGTTTGATGTCTCCAGCTCGGTGCCGGTATGGACCTACGACTATCCTGCAGGTTCCGGTTCCAATCAAGATGTAGTGGAATGGATGGACTGCTCCGATGACGGCAGATGGATAGTTGTTGGTTCATGGGGTTGCGATAACGGAGGAGACGAAATTCAGGTCTTTGACGATCTGTATCCCACTGAACCTGTTTTCTCCATTGATACTCCCGGATCAATGTTCCATGTTGATATGAGCTCAGACGGCAGATACATCACTGGCAGTGGAAAGCATGTTCACGCAAACACAATGGGTTCAGGTACTGATACTTACTTTGCTGAAATAGATATTCTGGGCATTGAGGGAACTGAATCACCTAACTCTTTGAACCTTATGCCTGTCAGCCCGAACCCGGTAAGCGGCAATCTCAATATTGACTTCTCTCTTCCTTCAGCCGGTCCGGTAAGAATAGGCATCTACGACCTTTCAGGCCGTCTTGTTCAGAACCTGGCTGAAACACACATGATCTCAGGCGCCCACAGCATGTCATTTGTCACTGACCTGAGTACTGGTGTCTACCTCTGCCAGCTTTCTTCAAGCGAAGGATCTGTTACACAAAAACTTGTTGTAGCAAGATAATCTTTCTTTAGTGTACCCGCATCTCCCAAGGGGAAGATGCGGGTCATAAGGTGCATCTTAATGAAAATTCTCTGGTATGTTTCTTCCCATGGCTGGGGACACGGGGCAAGACAGCGTGAACTGATAAGAGTTTACAGGCTGAAGTACCCTGATACACACATTACAGTTGCTTCAGATGTTCCCATGTGGTTCTGGAAAGGTTCAAGGATTAACTCGATTGTTGCAGGCTCTCCCTCGCCGATTGTAGTTGAAAAAGATGGCGATATCGATCTTAAAGCAACACGAACACATTTTCACCACTTTGCAGACCACAGCTCCAGTTACCTGAAAACTGAAGTTGCACGACAGCTCTTATTGAAACCTGACCTTGTAATCTCTGATATTGATCCGCTACCAGTGAAAGCCGCCGGGGTTAACAGCATCCCGGCACTGGGCATCGGCAACTTCACCTGGGACTGGATCATCAAAGAGATGTTTCCAGATATGGGGGCTGAGGCAGCTCTGGTTGCAGATATGTACCATCATGGCACATACCTGAAGCTACCCATGAGCCCGGATCACTCTCCCTTCGGATCAACTGTTAATGTTCCGTTGCTGCGAGGAGGCCCACCAGGCAACCCTGACAAAGTCAGAGATCTGCTTCCAGCTGGAAACATCTGTCTAGTAGCCCTCAGGGAAATCCCCCGGGGAGTTGAGCTTTCTGTTCCAGATAACTTTACAGCAGTTTCATGTCTTCCAGAGCCAGTTCACCGGATCTGCCAAAACATCACACCATCAGAACTGGCCGATGCCGGTGCTGCTTTTGCAGACCTGGTTGCAGCCTGTGATGTTCTGTTAACCAAACCTGGATACGGTATTATTTCCCAGATCCTTACCATGGGCAAGAAAGCTGTGTTGCTTACAGGCAGGAAATTCCCTGAAGAAAAGTATCTGCTTGATACGATTAAACAAACATCAGCTTCGATTCTTATAGGGAAAGAATCACTGCTTTCAACCAAGGCCTTTATAAGATCTGCAAAGAGGCTGCACCCTCTACCAAAAATCAACTGCAATGGAGGGACTATTGCGACAAACCTAATCAACAGCAGCAGAGATGGAAGCCCACACCCAATGATTACAGAGCCTTTCAGAACCGATTTCAACTGATTTGCATATAATAAGTCGACAAGTTCTTACACTTTTTATGTCTACTTTACTATAGTTAATCTAATGACATCGTTCGTTCCATCTATGTTTCTCGTCATAACGAAATACAACCCTGGAACAGGAAGAGCTATTTTTTCCCCAAAAGAATAGGAACCTGATGCCACTGTTCTACCGGTACAGTCAAAAATTACAGCATTAGTCATCCGGTTTCCGGTATTGGGAAGAGAAAGCTGGATTGCAAGTTCTCCTTCTATTTGCTGAAAAGAAGCATAAGACTCATATGTGTTAGACTCAGAACTACAGTAAAATTCAGATTCCCGGTCTCCGGATATTGTTTCGGCAAAAACGCACGGTCTGTAACTCTCTGGCATGCCTGACCGATATGTACCAAAAATCAGCAGGTTCGGGTAACCAATTATAGCAGCATCACAGGCACCAAAGTCACTTCCAGTCATTGTTCTACTTTTATCCTGAATACCTTCTTCATCAATTTCGAATGTCTCTACTGGAAAGAATTGATTAAATGGAGCACTCTGCCAATACATATTTCTTGTTGTTGTCTGCTGATTGTTAATACATGATCCTCCGAAAAGAACCCGGTACTCCATACTTACACTTTCATAGTAAGTAAGAATAAAGCCAGCCTCTGTGGCATGATCAACTATACCGTGTAAATGCGAGTTCCCTTTTGTGAGGTTTCCATTGCAGTCTATGGTATATTGTTCTGTGTAAACAATATCATCAACAGGATCATTTGTTTCTGTGCGTTCATGGGCTGTTGCGACTAGAATGAATTCATTTGGGTTGCCTGGGTTCTGCCTTAAACCATTAAGGCCAGAATATCCTCAACAGGTTGAAACATAGTCGGTGATTGTACCCATATTGTCATTGTCAAAGCAAACAACGGAAGCATAGGTTCCATCAGCAGCAATTGGAGTCACAAGAGCTATGAGGTAATCGCCTACAGTTGGGTCAGTCTGCAAAAGGCAGTTGGGATAAGTATATGCAGAGCCAGAAGTACTTGTGTAGACGTTATGCCATACATGTTCCAATCTTCTATCAAGTGCCATAACGAAGATTCTGTCAATACCTTCCACTTCGGACTCGCCTAGCAGGGCAAGTCCTCCGTTACGCATTTGAATCACCGACTTAAAACATCCTTCTATATAGCTATCGTAAACCATGCATGTTATCAAATTACCCTCCCCATCAAAAAGGTAAATTGAGGGTATCCCATGGTTAAGTGGATTATCTACATACCCACATACTGCATACTCTGCAGTTGGACAAATCGGCAAAGGTACCGATAAAGCACAAATACCAAATCCATATTCGTCCGCACCGTTAGAGAAATTTGAGGTAGTTTCCCATTCGATAGTTGGAGTGCTATTTACCTTGACCAGGTAGACACTACTTATTTCCCCTTTCATTACTCCTGTGGCAACACCACAATTCCCCTGAATGGATGTACAGGCATCATAGACCTCACAATCAAACCTTTGATTTCCTAAAAGGAGTTGATCAGAAAACATCACTCCTGAGATGACCAGAGATAAAAGAATTATTCGTATCATTATCGTACTCCTTAGCCGATTTACTGCCCTTTTCGTGGCTTGAACTGGTATACATGAAATGTAACCATTGTCAATACAATATTTCTACCTAAACTGAGCGATTCCAGTTAT
>JAGLQD010000311.1 GCA_023136985.1 Candidatus Sabulitectum sp.
CACCAAGCAGTTCAGAAATTCTTTTCTTACGCTCAGTAAAAAGATGTGCAACCCGCTCTCCATGCCCCCTGGAAACAGGACCGGAAAGTTCACCGATCTGTTTCAGGTTCTCGGCAAACATAAGCGCAAGCCCATTCCCCTCTTCCCGGCGAGATTCCAGAAGCCCCTGAAATGCCTTTTCTACAGCAGAGAGCAGGTGTTCATCGAACCCCTCCCCGTCAGATGGATCAGGCACACGCATCATCCCGGGCAGTGTGACCAGCCTGAATGCATCAGGGCTGGAAGTAAGGAAGAATTCTTTTCCAAGCTTGTCTGCACCATCAAGGTAGGCTCTTGCCAGGGTTATATCCGGTTCCGGCAGTGCTCCTCCGGAATCTGATTCCACAGAAACATTTACATCTATTCTACCCCTGGAGAAAAGTTCTTTCCCTCGCCTGTAAAGTGCCTCCTCCAGATGGGCGGCCTCTCTGGGCATCCTGAAGTGCAGCCCGAGACCCTTGTTGTTCACGGACTTAACAAGAACAGTAATTCTGTATTTATCAATAACTTGCGACCCATTTCCAAACCCAGTCATAGATTCCATAAAAGAAAATTCCCCTCAGTGAGATTGCTCCTGTACATATCTTATTATCTATAGAGCCGAGCCGATTGTCCACTGAAACCCGGTAACAGATTGTAACAGCTTGACTATACACATCTAAAAATGTGATACTCTCGTTAAGGGGATGAATATGACAGAAAAGCAAACAGAAAAAAACAAACAAGTAGAATTTGAAGAAAAACACCGTGAACAGATGAAAATAGTAGCATTATTTGGAACAATTGAATTCGACCCCGATTACGATTACAAGAAACAACGACAGCTGGACAGAACTATTTTCCCTCAAGAAGAAAAATAATGGAAGGCATATACTACAGCGCCCTGCGACCTCACATAGAGCGAAAAATAAAGAACCGTACCTGTGGAGCAGTTGGAATGACATCGTCATCCACTCTTTCACTTGGATTTGGTGTGGGGTGGCTGCATCTCCATGCGAAACCGGATTCTCCGGGACTCTGGTGGACAAAAGAAGCTTCCACCATTCCCCCGGACTCACCTTCATGGGAACACCACCTGAAGGGTGCTCCAGTAGAAAAGGTGATCCAGCAGGGTGTCGACAGGGTTATCGAGATTCATTTCTCCAGCAGAACTCCCTATGACGCAGGCGGTATCAGGCTGATCTTCGAGGGCACAGGCAGAAATGCCAACATCATACTTGTAAGGCAGACAGACGATAGAATTCTTGCCTGTCTCAGAAAAGTTCTTTCCGGAGTTAACAGGTTCAGAGCCATATCCCCCGGGGTGATCTACAAGTCTCCCCCGTCATCAGGGTATCCACCTGCGGAATGGGGTTCTGAAAAAGTACAGACGCTCTTTCAGGCAAATGTCACGCCAAGGCTTCTCTACCAGAATCTGGAAGGAGTTGGCCCGGCTTCAGCCAGATCAATCATTGCCCATCCGGGAACTGTATCCGAGACAGTGAAAGAGCTGGGTAAACAACTGATAGACGAGAACTTCACCCCGTGGAAGACTCAGTTCGGCAAGGTTCCGGTATGTCTGGGAGACGGGCAGGAAATAGAGAATCCGCTTGCCCCTCAGAAGAAAACAGAAACCGGCAGTAAAAAAGAAGAATACCGTCCTTCAAGAACTCAACTGGGTACCATTCTTAAGAAAAGACTATCCTCTGAAAAGAAGAAAATAAGAAGTTCCCAGAGATCTCTTGACCGTCTTGCCAGCCCGGATGAACTCAGAACCTGGGGTAACCTGATATTAACCCACAAGAAAGACCTGAGGAAAGGGATGAAGCAAGCCACCCTTGAAGACTGGGAAGGCAAAAGAATAGTAATAAAGTTAAAAGACGCCTTGAATCCCATGGAGAACGCAAACAAATACTTCAGGAAAGCCGGGAAAATTCATCTGGAGAAGAACCGGCTCGAAGAGCGGATTCTTGCTCTGATGAAGCGCACAACCAGCCTTGAAGACATACAAAACCGTCTTGATACAATGAGTGATCAGGAAGTAACAAAACATCTTACAAAACTGGCAAAACCGGAAAAGAAGGTTACAGGCGCCCCGCTTGAATACATCCTTGAAGGTGGATGGCGCTGCCTGGTGGGCAGGAATGCAAAGCAGAACGATAACCTTACATTCAAGAATGCAGGCAGGGAAGATATCTGGCTCCATGCCCGTGGCGTAGCCGGGGCCCATGTTATACTAAAGCGAGACGGCAGAGCCGATAACCCCAGCACAGCAGCAATGGATCAGGCAGCTCACATCGCAGCAAAACACAGCACCACAAACGGAGTAGTTCCTGTAGACTGGACCCTTGCAAAATATGTGAGAAGGATGAGGGGCGGAGGCCCGGGGCAGGTGGTGTATGTCAGGGAAAAAACTCTGTTTGCAGAAGCCTGAGCCACATAATTTTACAGAATACCAAACAGGAAAAAATGAAATTATGATTATCAGAGAAATTGAAACAGCTCTTTCACCGGTTCTTAAGAAAAAGCAAGAAGCCTGCAGTATGCACAGCCTCTTCAATTACAAATACCCCATTGGAATCGGTGTATCAGACAAGCTCCATATTTTCCGGGAACACTCAGGAGCATATCAATACACAACAACAGTTACACTTCCCATGCAGGTCCAGGAGGGAACCAAAGCCGCATTCCCTGTGAATGAGCTGGGTGAATGCTGTTGTATCATCACACCAGGCTGCCTTGAAGAATCAGATTGCTTTGCAACGATCCTTCATGAATTCGTTCACTGCTATCAGAGCAGAACCTGCGAAGACAAGTTGAAAGCAAAACTGGGAATATATCAACAGGCCGTAATTGTTCAGGATTACATGTGGGAGATAGATCACCCGTTCCCTTACGAGAACCCCGACTACCTGAAACTTCTGCAGAACATCACCGGGTATGATTTTGATCAGATCATGGATGCATTGTCCATGCTTTCAGAAAAGCTTGAATCATTTGACTGCGAATACATGATCTGGCAGATCTGGAAGGAAGGCTTTGCCAGATACATCGAGAACCGGATCCTCCGTATGAACGCCATGGAAGAGAACAACAATGGCAGTGATCCTGAATCCCCGGATAGAACTTCTCTTTACTTCATTGGCAACAAATTCTGGACACAACTGAAACTCAGGAATCAATCTCTAGTTCATGATATTGAAAAGGGTTTTACTCACCTGGAAAATAATTATGGTTTACCATCGATTCATACCAATTCCTGAATAAACCCCTTCACTTGAAGCAGATGCTAACCACTCTGGAAAAATTGACATTTGAATCACAGCTATTTCGCTCCATACACAGACAAATGCAACAGAATGATATGATATTCATACCGGTATGCGCTGTAGTGAAATACGAACCAGCCTGTCATAAGAGCATGGCGTAATCTACGCTATCTTGGACAACTCTGAATATGCACACGGTTTTTAGTATTGTATATACAAATATCAAAGATCATTATGCGTGTATTCTATAAAATTCTTAGTTGCTTGACAGTGCATAAGACACCGGCTATGTACCACTTTGATTACGGCTGGAACAAATATGAATAACTCAACTAGTATTTGCCTTAAGACTCGGTATTCGATTCTGTAAGTGTGGAATAAGAAGGAAACTATTCTATTCATGATAGATTTTCTGAGCTAAATACAGTATACAACTATAGTTATAGTAGTATCAATTAAGTAGAAATGGAGGATATAAGTGGAACTTTCTCGTTACAACTGGATTGTTGAGCATAAAGCTGATACAATCGCATACAATGGATTCACTGGAGCAATGGCCGTACTCGAAAAGGATAATATTGATTCTATCAGAAATCTGTTTTCCAATGAAGGACAGATTGATGGCGATCTTGAGGGCATGGGAGAGGATTTGATTACTGCCTTGAAGCATGGTGGTTACATAATTGAAGACGGGCTCGATGAAAGAGCTATGCTCCGAATTGCTTTTAACTCCAGCAAATACAATAATCAAGGGAATTTCCACGGCTATACTCTTGTAATGACCAGAAGATGCAATTTCAGGTGTGGCTATTGTTTTGAACATGATACCCTTGAGGGTGGAGATTCAATAACTGATAAAGTCCTAGACCAAGTAGTAAAAAATGCAGAGGAGTCCACCGCAAAATTCTTTTCTCTCACTCTTTACGGTGGTGAACCTCTTCTTGAATACGAGAAATGCCTGGTTGTTGCCAAGCGCTGCAAAGAAGTCGTAGAGAAGCGTGGAGCAAAGTTTGGATGCGGATTGATCTCCAACGGATACCTGCTCACTCCTGAACGGGCAAGAGCACTGAAAGAGAGTGGAGTCACTCATATTCAGATAACCATTGATGGATCAAAAGAAACCCATAATGCCAACCGACCCTTGGCAAATGGTGCAGGTACATACGACAAAATCATTAGTAACATAAAGGAATGCGCTGGAATTGTTGAGCTGCATATTCGGATGAATGTAAAAAGAGCTGATATGGACGAGATAAATGAACTTAGGGAATTAGTATCTTCCTTGCCTTTAACCGATATACACATTGCAGCTGTTGATCTTTCATGCCAGGGAGACCATGAATTCTATAGTAATGTAAAAGAAGAACTAGCAGATGTACTGCCTGTTGAGCAGACTACTCTTAAGAACTTGCATTCCACTATTGGCGGATGTGGGGCGAACTCGTTAAAACCCGGGGTTGTTCTGCCAAACGGCAAGCTTGTCAGATGCTGGGAACATCTGGAGGACTACGAAAGCAGCTGTTCCATTTTTGATAATCCGTTAAATGATGATATCGTCACTTTCTCTAAATGGGTGGGCTGGGATCCTTACATGCCTGGGAGTCAGTGCTATGAGTGCCGTTATCTGCCAGGGTGCGGAGGTGGGTGCCCGAGAAGCCCCGTTATGAACTGGGGTGTTAAATGTCTTTATGTGAACGATAGCGAATACATCAGTTCTATAGAAGGCTCATATATAGCTCTTATTGAGCAAAAATAAAAAACTGCCGGAGAAAGCACAGAAAAGGAGAACTAATGAAATTTGTGAACGAACCAATGGACATTGGAGTAAACATACCTACTGAGGGCGACTGTGATTCAGATTGCAGATGCAATCCAAATTTCTGCATAGCTAACTAAACAAGGATAAATCGGAAAATTGAACAGAACTAAATAAATAATTCCATGTTTTTCTCCGGCAGTAGATGTCCTCTGAATCTTGATATAGGTTCAGGGGGCATCGCTCAGTCCCCTTCGATCTTATATTCTGTATGTTGTCTCGCAAGAATTAGAATCAGAAAAGCACCTGATCACACTCAGAGAGGAGAACACGATCAAGTCAACTACGCTGATGCTCCTCAAGAGATCCCTGGTTTATCTGAAGCCTTATTGGAAATTGCAATTGCTCAGCTTTCTTGTTGCAATTCTTTTCGCTGTTCTATCACTGGTAAACCCCTGGATCAACAAGCTTCTGATTGATAGCGTACTTCTCTCTGGGAACATCGCAGGCCT
>JAGLQD010000312.1 GCA_023136985.1 Candidatus Sabulitectum sp.
CCATTTCAGGTGAATGTACTTGCGCATGAGGAAATTGAATCAAATACTGCATCCTGCCTTGAGGGGCAGTTGAATCTTACTGTAATGCCTGCAGCACCAAATTCCAGCTGGCTTGATCCTAGATTCAATAAATGCTTTATGGACATAACTGTCACCAGTGACGGTGGCAGCTTTACAGCAAGAAACATTAATGTGGGGATGATTGCAGATCTCCAGAACCAGGAAGTTACACCTCCGGATAACTTCTTTGCTTATGAAACCGGTGAGGATTTCGTAAGTCTGGTCTGGGAACACGCAGGCAATGTGGAGGCTGTCGGATACTACATTTACTGTGATGACGGCGTTGCAAACTACAGGGTCTACCCTGTGCCTGTTCAGGTAAAACAAGTGACAGTTGATGGGCTGCTTCCAGGAAGAGAATACACTTTTGGAATAACCTCGATTGATCATATTGGAAGGGAGAGTGAACCCGTTCTGCTTTCTGCGAACACCGGTTGTCCTGTTGTTCAGGGCTGGCCCCTCTATCTTGATGGTTCACCTGGAGGCGGAGCAGCAATTGCAGACATAGACAATGATGGATTTGATGAAATTATTGTTGCCACTTCTTTTGGTATTGTATACCTGATCGAGAGAGACGGAACCTTTGAAAAACTCTATCCTCCACCAGGCTACGACTATGACCGGTTTCTTGGATGTGCTGTAGGAGATGTGGACGGGGACTCTCAACTGGAAATTGTAGTCTCCAGTCAGAGAAAGATCGAGGTTCTGGATCAGGAACAGGTTTCAGTTCTTCTCTTCGACCGGTTCGGAGGTTTATGGGGCTCCAGTGAGATAGCTGTTACAGGTGTAAATGAAGAGGCATCCTCACCAAACATTGCAGGAACTCCAGTTCTGCTCCAGGCGGATTCCGGAAGCTCTATGGAGATCGCTCTTCGTACCAGAGGGAATAATGGAGGAACTCCACATCTGTATGTATGGCGATATGAAGCTTCAACCGGTAACTGGGTGGACTTCAGTACGAATTTCCCTGTGTTGGCCACTGGAGGCTTCTACAATTCCCCTTCAGCAATAGATTTTGATCAGGATGGTTTCCAGGAACTGGTTTTACCTGTTATGGGATCCGGTGGCGCAGGCAGTGCCCTTTTGATCGTTGACTTTCAGCCTGATGGTGACGCTGTTGTAACAGACCACAATCTCCATGAACTTGATACATCCGGGAAACTTGCATGGACATTCGGCACTGTGGCTGCTGCATCACAATATGGTTCATATTTCGTGGCCGGCGTTGCGAAAGAGGCGGCAATGAGTGGCGTCTTCAAGAAGATATGGGCAGTAAGCATTGAGTCAGACCCGGAGGTATCTGTTTCTGTTCTGTGGCAGACTGACTGGCTCGCAGGTTTGGATTCTTACGGAAATATGCCTGGTCCTTCCATTGGGAATGTGGACGAGGATCCTGGGCTGGAAGTTCTCTACACACTTAACGGTGGACTTTATGGTTCTGAAGGCTACCTTGGCGCATGGGATCTTGCCAACGGGGGAATGGATTTTCAAAGTGATTACATACCTTATAACCCCATAATTGCAGGAGGAGGTTCATCGATCAGATCACAACCTGTTTCAGGAGCCACAACCCTGCAGGGCTCAACGGACATGGCGGTCTTCTGTGGATTCTCATCATTCTGCTGCGGTTTTGATCCATACGCCGGTTCAGCCATCATCGACGGATTCCCCACGGGAATGCGAGATGGAGCCTGGGCTGCTCCGTCAGTTTGTGATCTTGACGCCGATGGCACTGCAGAAGTTCTCTATATCGACTACTCCGGCTATGCTACTCTATTCAACTGGCAGCAGGGCAGCTACACAGCTGAAGCCTGGCACATGTACCAGGACAATCCACATCGCAGCGGTTACTACAACACCACCACAAAAGAGGTTCTGGACATTTCCATATCAGACCCACCATCACATTCAGTGCTCGATACCCCAAACAACCAGTTAATTACCGTTGGAATTGAAGTCTCCGGTTCCGGTTCTGTACCTGACGGCTTTCAAACCTCTGGACCCGTTAATTATGATATCCAGGTGGATAGTCCGCTTCAGACACTTCCAGGAGCAAGAGCAAGTGCAACAGCTGTAACAACAGAATCCGTACACCGGAATAGATCAATCACAGCCTGCTCCACCCGGAGAACATTCCAGGTCGCCGTTTTCTCCAGTGGCAGGCTTTTAGGCACTACTGCAACCGCCTTGATAGATGGTGTATACACAGTGGAGATCCCACTTGCAGCAAGAATTCATCAGGCAGATGAACTGATAATTGTTGTTGATCCATTCAACGAATATCAAGAGTCGAATGAGGCAAACAATATCGCCTCAGTGAAAGAAGAGCTTGTTCAAGGAACAGAGTTACAGGTAGTAATTCCCACCCCTGCAAGTTCTATTCAGATCACTGTTCAGCTCCCTGAACCTGATCCCCTGGGGCTGAACATCACGGTTTACTCAATTGACGGAAGGATGGTTATCAACCACCACACACAAAGCCTTCAGTCTGGAACCACGGATCTGCAGTTGAACCAGGAATCAATGCAGACTCTTCCTGCAGGAATGTACAGTGTGTGCATTCAAGGATCGGATCTCGAGATAAGGCAAAAGATAATCATCCTTAACCACTAAAACGGTCCTGAGTCTAAGCAAGAAATGCTACAATACCCTCTTCGAAGAGATAACCTGACTGAGATATTCTGAACTCAGCTTCGGTGTTCTCTTTAAAGTTTCAAAATCAACATGTACAATCCCGAATCGATAGGTGTATCCGTCGGCCCATTCGAAGTTGTCAAGCAGGCTCCAACAGAAATAACCCAAAAGGGGTATTCCCTCTTCTGCAGCCCTTTGAGCCTGGTGCAGATGATTTCTTAAATAGAAGATCCTGTCAGTGTCATTCACCTCACCGGAGTCATCAACAACATCATCGCAAGCACATCCATTCTCTGTAAGGTAAATTGCCTTAACTCCCCATATCTCCGAGAGAAATCGAGGTGCCCAGTATGTGATCTCTGGTGACACTTTTATCCAGGGAGCATGCATATGGGGATAAGATGCGGGACGTTGAAGGATCCTGTAACCCCGCTGCGATCCCGTGTCCGCCACCACATGGCGAGCCAGGT
>JAGLQD010000313.1 GCA_023136985.1 Candidatus Sabulitectum sp.
GAGAAGACTGGTGACGGAAAGAATGTTGCGGAGAAAGTTAACTGAAGGAGATTGTTAACAGAAGGACATTAGCAGGCAGATGATTCCCACCCATGCATCTCTTGACACTGACTGGATATGGTTCTATTCTCAATAAAGTAGTGTAGGCCGCAATAACACTCGAATACCGAGAGGTCTTAAATGTTGTCACTCCTTATCTTCTGTATTGTCTCGGATACAGCACCTATTCACACAACAACAGCAGACAGTTCCAGTGTAGCATTCATAGCACAAACGCCGCTCACCTGGGAAACTGTGGAGCATGACAGCCTGGACTATATCAGGTTTAGAGGTACATCAGTCACAGACAGTATTGGCTACCCTGAGCTTCCCATGATAACCTGCCTGGTGGCAGTTCCTGACAGTGTTACTCCTGCTCTAGAATTTGCAATGTCCGTTGTCACGGAGCAAACAGTAAACCCTGTATACCCAGCCCCGGCACATATACTTTCCGACCAGTACAACACAGCGGCAATAGTAGACTCTTTTGTACAGAATTCAACAGCATATCTTTCAGATGAATTCTGGCCTACTGAAAGGGTCAGAATTATTGGGGAGACAAGAATCTGTGATCAGCGTCTACTGAAAGTACAGTTGTTTCCCGCACTGTACAGAGCATCAGACAGTACATTAAGCACAGTTTCATCTTTCAGTGTTTCAGTTTCCTTTGATAGTGCTTCAGCTGTGTGGAGTGATATAGGACTCGGGGCTTTTCAGAGGATGGTTACCGGTTCTCCCGTTGTTGGTTACCATGAAGTTGACCAGACACACGCTCCTGTACCTGAATACTTCGGGAGGGTTGATCCCGAGAACGGCCCTTCCAGAATGCCTGACTATGTGATTATCTGCGCCAGCGGTCTTTTTGTTCAATGTAAGGATGCCATTGAAGACCTTGCTGAGCACAGAGTAAGTCTGAACGGTTTTGATGTGGCTCTTGTAACCACAGATGATATTGTTGATGATTTCGGTTCAGGGCAGTCGTACATAACTGACGATATTATCCGCAACTTTACCGAGCATATGTGGAACGACTGGCCGCAGGCATCAGTTAAAAAGCCAGGGTACCTGCTTCTCATTGGAGATCATGAAGATGCTTCTTATGAAGCAGAAGATTGGTTCCTGCCTACACATGAATACAGTTCGCCAGGATCTTCAGGAACTATTGAGCATATCGGCAACGACGAATGGTATGCTTACTTCAACGGCAATACGGAGATCTGCAACGACTTCCCGGACATGATGGTTGGCAGGCTTTCCATAAAGAACGGAAGCACAACCCGGACAGATACTCTCAGCACATTAATACAAAACCTTATAGACCTTGAACAGCCAATACAGTACGCTCCTGTGACTGACAACAGAAGAAGAATTGTCAGACTTGCCGGTACAGGCGGTGATGATGGAGATACATTCTTACAGGTATATTGCAGCTGGGATCCAGACAGGCTATGGACCGGTGAGTTTTCAGACTGGCTTGGGTACGATTACACGACCTGGTACTGCGGAGACGGAAGGAACTTCAGCAGTTCGGACGGCAGTGTATTGTCCAGCGCAGATTTCAGGGACGCATGCATCGACGAATTGAAAAGCGGGGCAGGCGTGGCTTTCTATACCAACCACGGTGAATACCATATGTTCAGTGCAGGTCTTGAGTACTGCCCTCAGTATGCCTATCCTGAAGTTACAACCAAGGGTACAAGGGACAGCACTTTCAACAACTGGCAGATTGAAAACAATCTTACAGCGCATAACCAGAACTACTCAGCACCGTTTATTCTTATGCTCTGTTGTTCTGCTGGTACTTTCAATCACACTCAGTACATTCACTCTCACAGACGCTCTCACAGATACTATTGTCTCTGGGATCAGGGGCCGAACTTTGATTTTGGCACGGATTGTATTGCAGAGAAGATGTTCAAGAATACAGCGGTACCGGTCGCTGGTGTTTTCGCAAGCTCTCAGCCATCCGATATCGACAACTACTCCAGCTATGGTATGGGAATACTGGAAGCTATCTATGCCAGGGGTCACGGCAGGCTGGGGGATGCCATCGCATCTGCAAGGATGGAGTATATGGGTGATTTCATAAAAACAGATGGGACATTCAGCAGAGCGATCAGCCAGTACAATCTGCTGGGAGACCCGGCGTTGGACATCAGCGACAGAGTGAGGTATCCGAACAAGTGCGATCTTGAGATATACACAAGTGACATTAACATCTCTCAGTACCCATGGGAAACGTCAACTGGAATAAACCTGCCTGTATCTTTCACCATTCAGAATAATGGCAACCAGGAATCAGACGAGTATGATGTGAGAATCACTGTTTCCCACGGCACCAGTGTGAATGTAAGCTACCTCTATGACTGCGATGAGATTCCCCGGGGAGGATCAGTGGTGTATGAACACCCGTATACACCTTCTTCTTTGAACATGCCGCTGGATGTGACTGTTAAGGTGGAGGTAGACTTCAATGAGGACTGCAGCGACAGCTGGCGGGGCAATAACGAAGCTGAGGCAACCGTACAACTGGCTGACACCTATCCCACACAATCCGGCTGGGCAGTAGAGGTTGAGGGAGTAATCACTACCACACCGATACTCACAAATCTTGATTCAGACCCTGAGCTGGAGATTGTTGCTTTTACCGGAACATCACTTACCGCATTTGACACTGACGGGACAGAGATGTGGCAGCTTTCGCAGCAGGGATTCATAGATTACGCACACCCGCTTGCTGCTGACCTTGATGCCGATGGACACACTGAAATACTTCTTTACTGTATTGATGGCGACATCAAGATAGTAAGTTATCAGGGAACCGTTATCGATTCGCTTGAGAATGCCACTAAAGTTTTCGCGGTTGGAAACCTGAGCAACAACACCGGTCTTGAACTATGTGTTGCCTACGGAAACACCATGGGTCTGTACGGCCTGAGCAATGGATCACTGACCAGCTTGGCCACAAAGAACTTTGGTTACCAGTATACAAGATCACCGGTTTCTCTGGTCTGCTCTGATCTTGGCGGTAGCCAAAACTATCAGGATGTAGCTTATCTGAACGGTGGTTTCTATGAGGATATCCCGAATCCACCTCCGAGAAAGAGCACCATTGAAGTCTACAACTGGTCCACATCAAGCTCTGTATATTCAAACACCTGGAATGAGTATGTGAACAGTGTTCACCTGGCTGCTGGAACGCTTGCAGGTATTGAATCTATTGGATATCCTGCCAGATATTTTTACAGCAGTGCGGATGACCCGGCTCAGATCATCGAGCCTGGTGAGGCCATAGAGGTGGTTTCCTGTTCAAATGTTGATGTTTTGCAAACAGTACAGTTGATTCAGGGTGTATTTGCGGACTGGGATTCTTATGTCTCAGGCGCGGACACCTATGTTTTGCCATCTGAAAGACAGTGCATGGGGTGGGATGTTGACGGAGAGAAACTAGATAATTTTCCTACAGCTTTTCCGGCAGCTTCGATGGGATCCCTGAACAGCCCTGCATCTCTGGGAGATTTGAATGGAGATGGTGAGGCGGATGTTCTGTTAAGTACAGAACTTTCGGGTGATTACAATTTACTTGCATATGACTCGGATGGATATCCTCTGGATAATAGCCTGAGCTTTCCATACACCTTACCCGGCGATGTTTCCGCTACCGGAGGTTTTGCTATCGCTGACATAGACAGGGATGGAAAAGTTGAAATAATCTTTGGAGCCAGTGATGGACTCCTTCACTGCTGGGAGCTGGGCACTTGCGCCACTGGCTATGCACCATGGACTCAGTACCAGCATGATGCTGGAAGAACCGGAGTGCGGGAATGATAGCACTCCTGCTTCTAACATGTCTTGGTGTCACAGTTGGCCCGGGTTGGAGTGAACCTTTTCTTGCCACTGATTCGGCAAATACTCACAGACCAATTCAATATCTGGATCGTGATGCTTTTGGAAGGCTTCATCTTATATGGGCTGGTTTCAACGATGAACATAGAATTGCTTACAAGATGTTTTCTCTGGATGGGACTACACTTTATCCTGAGACAATGATATCAAGAGATGTGAACAGCGTTTACCTTCGAACTGTAACAATGGGTGATAGTCTTTACGCTTTCTGGAGGGAGTCTAATCCGGTATATGCTGCTGCCCGGAGTCTTACGGACGGCAACGAGACATTTCCTGCCACTCATCTGTTCACAACCTACACGCAATATCCATACATCCGCTCCAGTCCGGACAGTCTTGGCAGGCTGCATGTTCTGTACAATAAAGGATCCGATGTTGTTTATTCTGTGTGGAATCCTGCTCCGGGTTCCGGATTCACTACTGAATACGAATGGGTGATTGAAGGTGTATCCACCGGCGGTGTGCTTCTAGTGGACGGGAACAGGGTGCATGTTGTGGTGCAGGATCCTGTTTACTTTACCTATGAATACATTCAATATGATTTGGATGGAAACACTGTTGTTCCCCTCATTGATTTTACTCCAGATGACATTTTTTGTGGTCGTTTTCCTGAAATTAACACAGATTCAGATGGTAACCCTATGGTTGTAGCTAAAATCTCCAGCGATTATCTCTACTGGAAACTGGATAAGAATACCGGTGCAACTCTTATTGATCAAAAGAGTCTTGTGAGCAGTGAGCTGCCCGGCATGTCTCCCGGCCCTTCTTTTATTGTCAGGCTGATACCTGGATCTGACGAATTCTATCTTTGCTGGACAGACGGATATCTGGAGCACAGAGTTTTCAACCTTGTTTTTGACTCGGATGGAAATGTCATTGTAGATTGGCATATTGCCTATGACTATAGTGATGAAGATCCTGAAGATATAAAACACATTGATGGAGTTGTTGATGAAGAGGGCAATCTATACATCATTTACCGTCAGGGCGAAACAGAACCTTATCTTGGGACATACCCAACTTTCGGCTGGTTTGATCACAGTTATCTGGGGATTGAAGATACTGCTGTTTCTTCACCTGAATCTGAAAGCATTACTCTTTCACAGAATCCGGTTCAAGGAGGGGTTCAGTTTATTCTTTCCACCAATGAAACGACTACTCTCAAAGTGTTTGATCTTATGGGACGAGAGGTTTCTTCAGTTGAGATCTCTGACGGAACCGGTTTCTGGAATGGAACAGCTTATTCTGGGGAAAGACTGCCTGCAGGTGTATACACCGCGACTGGCGCTCAAGGTATATCAATGCAATTTTCTCTCTTGAATTAGATTAATTGATGAAGCATTGTTGCTGATGGATGGCAAACTAATGCCAACCAAGGGCGCATAATACACTAATAATACATAAATAAAAGACCCTCTATTTCTCGAGGGGCTCTGGCGTCTCGATCGTGTCTCCCAGCGAACTATTTTCTGGTACGATTTCACCATAGGGAACAGCACTAAGAAGAAGTCGAAGAGGACCTTCAGGAACCCCATAATACAGGCTAAAGAGATGGCTCTTGATATTGAGTTGAACAATCTGACCAAGGCTCAGCTTGCCCAGAAACTCAATATGTCAAGAGCCAGAGTAACTCAGATGCTTAATCTTCTGAAACTACCAGAAGAATTGATAGAGGATGTTGAGGGGATGGGAGATTACTGGGGAAGACGATTGGTGACGGAAAGAATGTTGAGGAGCAGGTTGGTGTGAGTAGCCTGCAAGCAGGCAAGCGATGAATGCAACGGTAGAATGCGGTAAGCGAAATTGCTTGATTTAGTTCCCTGCTCGGAGAGATTATATTGTAATGCTGATGAATGACTTTATCACCTTGACATGTTTCTAAATTCAACCGCATATTCACAGTTGGAGTCCGTTGAGCCATTAGTGTTCTATGTTCTATAGAATGAATAGAGGAACAAAAAACCATATCCAGGATATGTGCTGATACAACTTATCCAGGAGGGTGTAATGAGATTCATAGTTTTTTTTATTGTGTTGTTTGTTTTCTGGTTTGCTGCATGCGATAATACCGGTCCTTCATACCCAAACTTCCCCATTACATCAATTGAGTTTACTGGAGACTCTACAGGACTTGATCAGCAGTCTAGAGGGGCCGGATCTGTTCCTTACTGCGAATTTACAATTGAGTGGGACGCTCCTTTGCTTGATACCAGGTTTGAATACAAGGTGTACCGAAGTCTGGAACCCGGGATTGAGAGTAATCCCGAGAGTGCAGAAGAACTCACTCTACTTCAGAATACCTCATGGGCTGATTCAGAGGAACTCGAATGGAACACCGGATACTACTATGCTGTTAAAGCGGTTCCTTCCCAGGGTGGAGATAGATGGAGCAATGAGGTTCTTGTCCAGACTCCCACTTCCCCATTTCCTACTCCTGGAGAGCTCTCTTATGAGAAGTTCCTTTTTAAGATCTGCTTTCTTTCATGGGAAGCCTGCTCAGACAGCGGATTCCAGTCAGCTTATTTGCTGAGATCATTGCATGAAGATATTGAGCACTCTTATTACCCCAGGGATACACTGTTGATTACTACCGATCATAGTGCTGGTCAGTTCACTGATTCCACTATCGTCGGCAGAGATCCAAGGTACTATGTGCTTGCAGTGAGTGCAGGGGAAGACATTGTCTCTTACAGCAACGAGATCTGTTTTTCTCCTGGAGTTGGCATACCCTGGTTCCTGGATAAAAATTTTGAGATAGGGAATGCTAATTTATTCGCCTTTAATAATTTTGGACTGATATCCAAAGATTCCCGCACAGTGTATTTTCATTATGTGGGTAACTACACCGCAATTGATATTTTAAATGGCATAGATACGAGTTCCGGCAGTTCTTGCGGTTACCATTACTTTGATAGGATTCTTGGTTTGGCAGAAAGACCTGATGGTACTATTCTTGTTACCTATAGAGACGACGATCAGAGTTACCATATGTGCAGCCTCTCAAAGGATCTTTCATCTGTGCTCCAGACAATTGATTTTAGCCGAGCGGTAAGCTCACTACTGGAAACGCCAGCCGGGATTCTCTGTACATCAGAAAACAAATTACTGGTACTTGATCCAGTTTCTTTTGAGCTAGTTGATTCCCTCCTTCCCCCATTTATCGCCGCAGTTTCATTTGATAACCTGAACAGGTCTTTCCTGATGACAAGTTCAAGCGTGAAAGCTCTAAGGAGTTCAGACCTGGAGAATATGGGATACATTAATGGATCTTTCACGAACATCCAGGCAGGTCTGGACGGAAACCTTTACTGTTTCAGTGAAGCCGAAGTTGAGTGGTATGACGCAGGGGATCTCAGTCTTCAAGGCAATTATTCTTTTCCAACCAATACCTTGGGTGCTACCGTTTTACCGGGAAAGGAATATTTGGTCTATGTCTATCACCGGCCGGGTACTGGAGGAGATTACTTTCTGGATATTCATGATATGCGAAACGGTGAAATTCTAGGCACAGTTGAGGATGTGCCTAACTTATGGGACACGGGTGTATTCCTATTCCCCTCATGGGACGGGGATTTTCTGTGGGGTTTCCTGGGAGGGAATGGCTTGAGTCTCATCAACTGTTTTTGTGTTGCTCTGTAGACATAATTGTTAGAAAACGAACAGTCTGGCAAATTGCCCATTCCTACAGTGACCAAGTTGGAAGTAACCGGTGATAACTCGCTATAGATGTGCTGTCATAGACAAACAAAAAAGCCCCTCGGTTTCTCAAGGGGCTCTGGCGCCTCGGACAAGTCGCCCAACGCACCATTTTCTGGTTCAGTTCAACCATAGGTAACAAGCCTATTCCCCAGTCAAAGAAGACCTTCAGGAACCCCATAATACAGGCAAAAGAGATGGTACTTGAGATGGAACTCAACGATCTGACCAAGGCAGAACTTGCCAGGAAACTCGGAATTTCAAGAGCAAGAGTTACTCAGATGCTTAATCTTCTGAAATTACCGGAGGAACTGAAAGAAGAGATTGAAGCAATGGGGGATAACTGGGATAGAAGACTGGTGACTGAAAGAATGAGAAGGAGCAGGTTGGTGTGAGCAGGCAGCAAGCAGGCAAATGATGTAGCGACAGCAGAATGCAGTAAGCGAAATTACTTGACTTAGTTCCGTGCTCGGAGAGATAATGCTGTCATGCTGATGAATGACTTTATCACCTCGACATGTTTCCGGATTTAACCGTATATTCGTTAATAGAAAATTAATTAGCTTGTATTGGGACAGTTGGGAAATGCTATATCTTTCATTCGGTACGAGTTTGAGGTGGTTTCATTTTCCGAAGAAAGGTTTTGGTGATAGACTGATGAGAATTAACCTTCTACTGCCGGCAATGGCATTGCTCATTGCCGGCAGTGGTTGGGCTTCAGATGTTTTCGACATGGAGCCCGACTGGACATATAGCATTACTGGAATGCATAGCAATTTACGTATAGAAGCTGCATGCCTTAACGAAGATGCCATTCCTGACCTTATTGTTGGGAATCTTTTTCAGGAGAAACTTTCCGTCTTTTTTGGTAATGGAGATGGATCATTCTATCTTGCTGAAGAATTTCTTGGATATGAAGCGGTATGGATTGAATCTGCGGATGTTGATAATGACGGAGATATTGATGTTCTGATTAGATTTCCAGAAATAGAGGCAGATTCATTTGCTGTATTTCTGAATACCGGTGATGGTCAGTTTGAAGATCCAATTTGCTCTCAAGGCCAACTATCTGGTCAATTGGACAAGTTTGCTGTATGTAATCTGAATTCGGATACCTTCATTGATATTGTGACTGCATCTGATATTGGATTAGTTTATGCAATGTTAGGAGATGGACAGGGCGGATTTAATACAGTGCTTCTTTTCAGCGATGAAGATGATACATTTATCGGGCTCAACTGTGGCGACATTGATAATGACAATGATATTGACATCGTATTGATTTGCTGGCAAAAACTATCTGTTTTATTAAATAATGGTGACGGATCGGTAACCTGGAATGGGTATTATGGAGGATTTTCTAACGAAGCGGCCTTCGGTTCTCTTGATATTGGATATCTAGATAGTGACAATTTTCCTGATATTGCCAGTGCACCTGGAGCTACTATGGGGGAGAATACAGTTTACTCCTTTTTAGGAGATGGCTTGGGTGCTTTTTCGCAGACAGGTCCAGGATGGCTTGATCTCGGTTTTCCAACGACTCAAACAGAGTTGAATGATTTTAACCTTGATGGATACAATGACGCTTTTTTTACTGGTTATTCCGCAAATCTATTGATGCTTGGTGACGGTACAGGGTCATTGGCCTTTGATTATATTAACTATTACCTCTTATACTGCTATCAGACAGAAGTTGCTGATCTGGATCTTGATGGAGATATTGATTTTGTAACAGCATCCGATAATATTGGTTCTCCCTTCCAGATTGAGGTTTTTCTTAACAAAACTATTAGCAACGGGATAGAGGATTCATCTTCAAGTGTATTTGCAGGGTCTCCCACTCTTGAGATAACAGAGAATCCCGTTTACGGCAATTCGGATGTGCAGATTTCCCTGCCGGTATCTTCGAACTCTTCCCTTTTTGCATATGACATTCAAGGAAGAAGGGTAGCAGTGCTTCAGGAGGGCTTCCTCGCTGCAGGCAATCATTCCCTCGCATGGGTTACGGATGATCTCTCTACGGGCTGCTATACACTTGTGCTTCAAACAGAGACTGAAAGTATTTCCTGCAGGTGTGTTCTAATTGATTGATTCACTCTTACGAGTTTCAGATCAATCATATTGCCCATTCCTACAGTGACCAAGTTGGAAATAACCGGTGATAACTCGTTATAGGTGTGCTGTCATAGACAAACAAAAAAGCCCCTCGATTTCTCAAGGGGCTTTGGCGCCTCGGTCAAGTCGCCCAACGCACTATTTTCTGGTTCAATGCAACCATCGGGAACAAGCCCGTCCCAAAGTCAAAGAAGACCTTTAGGAATCCCATCATACAGGCAAAGGAGATGAAACTGGAGATGGAGTTGAACAATCTCACCAGGGCTGACCTTGCCAGGAAGCTCGGAATCTCAAGAGCAAGAGTGACTCAGTTCCTGAACCTCCTGAGGCTCCCGAAAGAATTGAAAGATGAGATCGAGGAGATGGGGGATAACTGGGGGAGGAGATTAGTGACGGAGAGGATGCTTAGAAGGTTAAGATAGGATTTATAACATAACCTGGTGCGCTGTTTGTATTTCATATCAACATTTTATATCTTCGTTAGTGTTCATCCATTTGACACACCGGGAATTCGGATAGAGACGATGCTCAGGAAGGTTGTGGTATTATGAGCACGGCAAGGAGTATAGGCATCGGAGCATTTTCCTTCATCGTTATGACAATGTTGCTGCTTTCTTCGGTTTCAGCAGCCAATCCTTTCTTCGATGAGCCTTCATATGTAT
>JAGLQD010000314.1 GCA_023136985.1 Candidatus Sabulitectum sp.
CGGTCAAATACCGTGATGTTCGGATGGCCAAACGACGATGTCAAACTCGATCTGATGCTCATGATCATGCGCACCATTTCCAAAATTGACAGAAGCACAATCATCACAAAATTAAGTGGTTTGTTGGATCAATACAGTTTCAGTCAGATTGATATCTGGTGGGGCGGTATGGAAAACAACGGAGACATGATGCTTCTTCTGGCACACCTGCTGCGAATGAATCCAAGGTGGAGAAAAGCGAGAATTGTGCTCAGATCCATTGTGGAAGATCAGGCCGGAAAGGCTGAAGTAGAAAAGTGCCTCTCCGACACCATCAGCTCTGTAAGGATAAAAGCCGAAGCAGAGGTTATTGTAAACAACACCCGGGTAACCATAGCAGAAGTTATTAGAAATCACAGCAGTCAGACAGACATCACCTTCATGGGCTTGATGATCCCGGAAAGCGGACACGAGCACGAGTACAGCAAGAAACTCATAGAGCTTTCAGAAGGCCTTCAATCCGTTGTTTTTGTAAGAAACGCCAGTGAATTCTCTGGCAAACTGCTGTAACGCAATTATCAGTTTAACAAGTACAGCTTCTGGTAGCCTTCCAGCGGATCCAGTTCCCAGGCCAATATACCATGAGGCGTGATTTTGGTTTCCCAGCTCCAGCCATCTGCAGGAAACATCGCATGACGAAGAAGGTTACCATGAAAATCGTAGATATCAAAGAACGGTTCATTGCTAGTTCCACGCCTGACCCACAGGGTCTCATCCGGCCCAAATCCAACTTCATCTATGGTGTTTTTGTATGCTGAAGGTCTTAGAACCCATGAGGGTGAACCTCCTCGTCGCTGCATGTCACTGTTCATATAAATCGATTCGCTTGCAATTTCTTCAGTCGATTTTTCAACAGGAGTAATGTCTCTTGTAAAATTGAGTATTTCAACACCGCTAGAATCCCAGCCCATTACCCTGTACTCACAAGAATCAAGTTGGCCAAAGTATACAGTGCCATTTCCGTCTCCGCAGGTGCTGAGCAGGTGAATTCATATTCCTCTATTCATGAATAGTCCTCTGTATATGCAGTTCATTCAGTTGTGTGATAACAATCGATGAATTCTCTCGGTGATTGATTCTCAATATCGATGTACTTTCTTACATCCTTCAGATGTCTATCTCCTGAGACAATGGTTTTGCAGTTCAGTGCTACAGCACATTCCAGAAACTTGTTATCGTCGGGATCATCCAAAACAACTTCAAGATGAGGTGTACTGGCAGTGTAAACAGAGTTGTAGCCCTCTGCGAACAGCCTGGTTAAATTCTCGAATTCCTTCTGGTTCTTCAAGCCTAATCTGCTCAGCACCTCCAGATACTCCTCTACGATTTCCTGTGAAAGGCAAATTGTGATCTCACCAGTTTTCCATAAGTCAATTATCTCCCTGGGAACACCACCAAAGAACGAAGAGACAAACACGTTTGTATCCAGAACAACCCTACGCATTCCGTGACCGCACCTGCTTGATCGCTTCAGAAACATCAACCTCTGATACATCGGTTTCGGACAGGTTGTTTCCAATGCTGTCCCAGAGATTATCGATATATGCACTCATGTTTCGTTCCCTTGTATATCTCTCCAACAACTCCCTGACCAGTTCACTAAGGTTCTTCCCATCGGCCTTTGCCAACTGGCTTACCTTGTTCTTCAAGCCTTGATCAACCCTGATAATCATCTGCGTTGTCACTTTTCACCTCTCATAATCCACAACCAGTTCTGCTATACGCAATACGCAATACTTGTATATATAAGTTATACGTTTATCCAGTTATTGTCAATCCGCAGAAAAGCAGGAAGTGCCACTTCCTGGGTTAACCTCTCTGACTCTTAATGATCTGTTGAATACAGAAATTGGAAACAAAAGAAAAGCATCCAGCAGATTTGATAGAATCCCAGACCCGTATGGATGCAATCTATCGTCTTCAAGATTCAAGTATAAAACCGTTGAAGGATCCGCTCATTCTGAAATCAGTTTGTTTGTGTATTGAAACAATCTAAGAGTTTTACCTGTTCGCCTCATTCCAATAATGACCGAGGCCATGCCAGCCACTGGATATATATCCAGTATTCGAGGCCTGAGATCAGGAATCTGCCGAAACAACGAATCTGCTACGAATTGTTCTACATGATTCACAATATTTCCTTTCTACAAGGAAACATTACCTTAACTGTATACTTCTGCCAAGGGAACATATAAATGTAAACAACAGTGTAAGGAGGGTGCCGTCTTAACCTCACCCATCCCAGAAAGACAACAATACTGTCTTTTTTTACAATATTCAGTACATACTAGATATAGCAGGTCATTCTTTCGATAATGAGCTGACAGTGGCTATCAGCTCACTCTAAATCTGTAGATCATGCTTGTCTGATATTGCTGTACGAACAATCCATATTCACTTGAATAGATACATTGACCGCCACCTCGAATAGGAATGCAAAAACTGTCTAAATAATTCCCCTGCAAATCGTATCTATCTATGATAGTAACAGGGGAGTACTCTTCAAAAGGAGTACTATTAAACCTGAACTCTGCATTAGAGTTGAAGGTGGGTAAGTTTACACAAAGAGTACTGTCGGGACCAAGAAATGGCGTCCCCATGACAGGCCATGCCATACCATCATGTGTCGTCTGATACGAAGTCGGGTACATTCTTGCAAAATCGTAAGAGATAGTTCGATTTGCGAGATCAAAAAAGAACAGTTGATTACAGAATTTTGAAGTCACTACTAGATAATCGCCCAGTAGTAAACCGGATAGGTCGCGGTTTGACCTGGTACCTCTATGAGTCCATGAAGGACGACCAAAAGAGTATAGTTTAGAATCAGGCAAGTTGTATATGTGGAGATTGCCTCCGCTTTCAGCTTTTGAGAGGATTGCAAGTGAAGTATCCGACAAGGCTATCACATCGAGAGGATTATTGATTGATATGATTGTCTGCAATTCTCCACTACGATTTAGTATCTCAACTCGCCCACCAAATGCATTACATACGGCAATCCAATCGGAACCTGAATCGGAAGGCCCCATATAAGTAAAATGCCCTGGACCCTCCCCCGCCTCTCCATATTGCCAGAGCACAGTGCCTTCCAAATCCATGCATATCAGCGCTTCCTGAGCTTGATCCGTAATAAATAGCGTATCACCACTAAGATGCATCGAATTAACTTTGAAAAAGGGAGGATTCATCATACTCTCTCCACCATAAGTACAAATCAATTCCAGATTGACTGAGTTATCAGCTTCATCTTCCCACAAACCTTCATCAGTTCTCATAGCCCATTCTGACCACTTTTCCAGCGTATCCGGATGACATCGATAATCAACTGAATCGACAACGGCTGAATCAATTGGCTCTACGGCTGAATCGCTACCACATCCGAAAAACGCAAACATTACAAATATGATACCTGCAAGAACTCCATACTTTGTCATCTTTCACCAACCTGGGTTAGAATTTGATTGCATCTCATCGTTTTACTCCTCTGTAAAAATAGGTGCTCTGATAATCTGCAGCAAATGCGACCATGCCTCCTCCTCCTCCGGCCGGTTCCAGTCTTCCCCCAGTACGACCTCGCTTAGAATAGCGGTCTCAGGAATATCAGGTTCATCAAATATTGTCACTATTGCCCTGCAAGCATGTGACAGGTGAATGCTTTCCTTAATGTAAACTTTTCCATCAACTTCGATTCTGGCTTCAAGTGACCTTAGCATTTTACACCCCCATTGCTTGTCTGCGAAAGTAAATAACACTCTGCAAATTCCCAGTACAATTTGCTATTTAATCTGCCGAAACAGTCTTGGAAGTTGCTCCACCAGATACAACGGCAAGGAGAGTAAATCACATTCAACCTGCACGGTTGCACCGGCTTGAGCAAGCCCGTGACTTATGTGCTGCAGAGATGGCGGGTTGAGATCGAAACGTACCGCCCTGGTGCATTTCTTCTGTGAAACAAATTGAAGAAGGGATTTTAATGATCCGCTTTTCCCCGCTTTCACTTCAACCGGCACTATTGACTGGTCAAGCTGGATCAGGAAATCAACCTCTGCATTTGCCCCTCTTCCCTCTCGCAACCAGTAGGTAAGTGATTTGAAACCGGATGCTCTACCCATGCTGCAAAGATGCTGGGCAATAAACTGTTCTGCAATTTTCCCTTTGTTTATAAACGAAACAGTCTGTAGCTCTTCCAGCGACATTCTGGTAACTCCGCACATGTAATTAACTAAACCACAATCCAGAAAGTAGGGCTTGAATATGCGTTCATTTATTGTGGCTCCCAAAGGCAATCCCGCCCCGTCTGTGTGGTATGCTTTCACTATCAATTGAGCTTTCACCAGTAACTCAAGCGCTGTACGGACATCCCGTGCCGGTGAATCAGGACTGACCCTGAAATATTTGAACTTTTCACCAATTCCACGGGGCACATACTCATAAATCCTGTGGATCATCTGCAGAGCAGACCTGCGGGAATACTTGGCAAAGTCGTCTTTGTATGTCTCCGTGATAGAGGCATGAACATCTGTTACAAGGCTGAAATCCTCTCCTGATTCAATATATCGCTGTACAGCTTCGGGCATGCCACCTGTAAGAAAAAACTTCCTCTGCAACTCCAAAAGCCGGGTATGTGCAGTTCCTGGGAAAGTGTCACCAATCTGATGTGTTCTCAGGAGGGCAAGAAGATCATCCTGAGACATTGCCTCAAGCACTTCTTCAAAACTCATGGGATAAAGAAAGAGATACTGTATTCTTCCCACCGGCATTGAAAAACTGTGCTTTGCCAGAGTAAACTCCAGAAGAGAACCAGCTGCAACCAGAGGAATATGGGGATACTCTTCAAAGAAGTAGCGTAAAGATTGAAGAGCTTCGGGAACAGCTTGAATCTCATCCAGAAAGATGAGATCTTTTCCAGTGCGAATGCTCCCCCTGCCACATAGATATTCCAGCTCCTGAATGATTCTGCCAGGATCGTTTGTTTTGAACACTGAAAGCAGAGCAGGATGCCTTTCCAGATTCACCTCAAAAAGGTTTAGTTCATTATTCTGCGCAAACTGCCTTACAAGAGTTGATTTGCCAACTTGTCTTGCTCCGCGAATCACCAGTGGTTTTCTGGATGATGCTCCCAACCAGCGGAGTAATTTTTTCTCAGCAAATCGCTTCATTCATCACCTCCTGCGTTAACAATACATTGTAACATACCCTTATTACCACCATCAGTTGTACATAACATACCCGTGTTATGTACACTATGCAATATCGAAGTTTCGAATCCTGCTGGATATTGATCTTTCTTCCCATAATTCAGAAACAGCAGAGGCAAAACCGCAACATCAATTTAGTTATATTTAACGAAGGCAGGTTTGCTGATTTGTAGCTTTTCTTTCTCCTTATTACCGGAATGTGAGTTTTACATATTTTGCCTGTCAATACCCGTTCAGATTCGAGCAGAAACACTTTACAGATAGGAGATTATCATATTAACACGAAAATCTAATATAGTTATAATTCTAT
>JAGLQD010000315.1 GCA_023136985.1 Candidatus Sabulitectum sp.
CATTCTTGATTCCTGCGAATCAGCCACAAAAACGATCCCGTCCACTCCCTGCAGTATAAGCCTTCGGCTGTCGGAATACATCGCCTGCCCGGGAACACTGTAGAGATGAAGACGAATCTTGAAACCGTTTATCTCACCTGAGTCCAGGGGAAGAAAATCAAAAAACAGAGTTCTGTCGTTGCCGGCTGCGAGAGAAATCAGCTTCCCGCGGGAATCCGATGCCACCTGCCCATGTATGTATTTGACATTTGTCGTTTTTCCAGATAATCCAGGACCTGCATAGACGATCTTGCAGTCAATTTCTTTTGCGCTGTAGCTAACAGTTGCCATTCAGAATCACTCCCCGTTCTGCTCTATTTTATCGTCATGGTCTTTATTTTCATCTTCGGAATTAATATCGACGTCTTTCAAACCCTTTTTGAACTGACTCATGGACTTTCCCACAGATCTGGCTATATCAGGAATTCTCTTCGCGCCGAAGAGCAAAAGAAGCACCACAAGAATCAATACAAGCTCAGTTGTTCCGATACGACCCAAAATCAACCCCCCATGTGTCAGAACCACTTATAAAGAACACCCACTGCAAGAAGTCCTGCAAATGTCATGATGTTCAGCTTCACGGCAATCAAGGCAAGATAGAACCTGAGAATATAGATATCGAACCCCAATGGGCCTATAGAAAACTCTGCACTACCGCTAAAAAACTGTCTCAGTGCTACAGAACCATCCGGCAGTACAGCAGCCACTGCTTCACCAAACACAGTACCAGTCATCATACCAGCCAGAGCAAGAAAGATCCAGAATCTTGTAGACCTGCCGTGTAACAATAGTCTTCCTTTCTACCAATGTATCTTAATCTAACCCTCCAGCTTACGCAATGCTTCAGTTTTACCCAGGGTACTCATGGCTTTCTGTGCAAGCAAACCTATCACGCCGCCTGAAACAATACCCCACGCAGTGAGCAATAATACAATATTCTGCAACGGAAGTCCCGTGAGTATCAGACTGGCCACAAAAAGTTGCCCCCACAGAGATACCACAGCCCCCGCCATGGATAACCCTGCCATTGATAATTTATCCTGTAGCAACCTTCTAAGCAACCCCATTGTCACGGCGCTGGCAAATGCACCAGAAACAGAGAGAAGAAAAGCAGGAGTTGCCAGTAGACCAGTTATCAAAGCAACAGCAAGAGCCCTCAGAAGGTTCAATTCAAGTGTTTTTACAAATCCGAATCTGACCACAGCAATTACCGCAGTTACATTTGCCAGCCCGAGCTTCATGAAAGGAACCGGTCTTGGTATAAGACTGTCCACCACACCAAGCGCAGTAGCAAAAAGGATCAGAACTGTCAGTTCTCTATTGCGTTTATCAAGCATTCTTCCACATCCCGAAAAAGAGTTGTACCGTGAAAGAAACGCTCAGCCCTCTTTCTTGAATTCAAGTACATCATTTCCCTGGTATCTGGTGATTCCTCAAGTTCGATCACACAATCGCAAAGAGCTGCAGGATCTCCAGTGGTAAAATGGAGCCCGGTTTCGTTGTTCCGGTTCACCCAGGAGACACCTGTGGGCAGATCACTGCTGATAATAGCGGTTCCGCATGCCATGGCTTCCACCTGAACCATACCATACGCTTCACTCCGCTGGATGGAAGGAAGGATCAATGCCCTTGCCCCCTGATAAAGACTGATCAGTTCACGGTCGCTGACATCAACAATGATGGTTACCGGCAGCTTGTTCTTCCTTATGAAGGCCCTTATCTTTGTGATCAGTCCACCTCCACCCACAAGGATCAGACCGGGAGGATTGCTCATCTTCCGCCATGCCTTCAAAAGAACGAAAATTCCTTTGTATTTTCTGAATCTTCCTACGAAGAGGTAGTAATCCTTCTTAGCATTTATGTCGGGTTTGAACCTGTCAAGATCCACTCCGATTGGAATTGCCTTCGAGTTGTCCAGTTCCCTTAAAAAGCGTGAAGTTCTGATGTACTTCTCGGATGTGGCAATTACCTTTGAAGCTCCCTGAAGGAACCTTTTCAGAATTGGCCCGTAAATCGGCATTACAAAAGATTGCCGAACAATATCGCTGTGGTATGTAACTATATAAGGTTTTCGTTTTTTCTTTTTAACAAGTGCCCAGGCAATTACTGCGGCTGGTAATGGCAGATGGAAATGTATCACATCAGCATCTGTGTCAGAAAGAAAGCGAGTGAAGCCGGGAACAACAGGATTAGACAGTATTCTTACAGGTGAATACATTCCGGACACTCTGAGTCCGTCTACGATCCGGTCTTCCCCGCCTGCAACAAGGATCTCAATGGAATGCCCTCTGCTTTTCAAAAAAAGGGACAGGTCGTGGAGATGCCTTTCAATTCCGCCACTGATCTCTGGAAAAACATCTTTGTAAACCTGCAGGATTTTCATTGAAATGCCTTTCCGTAGATCCTGTAAGTATTCATTGCCATTCTCGCGTGGGTGAATTGTGCTGCGAATTCCCGGAGTTCATTTGGATCTGACCTCTTCTCCAGAGCATGAAGAACCGCTTGTGCAATTGACAAATGGCTTTCACCGGACACGCCGGCGGCCATAGAAGCAAATATCTCGTAGAGCGTTTCGGATGGCCCTATAACAAACGGAACACCTGACGCTGCTGCCTCCAGGGGCGGAAGGCCGAATCCTTCGTACAACGATGGGTAGACCAGTAATTTTGTTCCTGAAAAGGCACTCATCAGTAAATTGTCAGCTATGGACCCAACCCATCTCACTCCGGGAGTGTTTGCGAGCGCAAGTTTCGTCTTCCTGTGTCCCCATCCCCATCTTCCCGCCACAACCAGTGTCAGTTCAGGATGAGTTTCCTTTATCACGGGCCAGGCAGCCAGAAGAGCATCAATGTTCTTTCTGGGCTCAATTGTACCGGTGGAAAGAATGTATTCTCCCTGTATATCAAAAGCCCGCCGGAATACAGATTCATTCGCGACATTCGCCGGTGCTGACAGGTAGACTCTGTGTGCTTCAAGACCGAGAAATTTTCTTATCTCAGAAACGGTGAAATCGCTGTCGGCAATAATTACTGATGCATTGCGGGCCACCCTGGGAAAATGATATCTGTAGTAAATGGACCTGAGTGATGGAAACCAGTCCCGCCGGGCCATGAATGCCATGTCATGAACTGTGACTGCGTAAGGTATCCCGGAAACAGTTCTTCCACCAAATGCAGGAAGGTGCAGAAGATCAAAACCTGTTTTCCTCACCATTCGAGGAATTGACAGGTGCTCTGAGATCAACTTCGCAACAGTCCCGCGATTCTCCGAGCCCAGTGGTACGACCTCAGATATTCCGGCTTCCTGAAATCCTGCGATCAGTCTTTTTGTGTAAACACCGGTACCTCCGCGATTAGCAGATGAAGATGCGTAAAGACCAATCCTTTTGTTATATCTCCGCAACAGAATCGTCGCCAATGTATGTTCTCAAAAGAGAACCATGTACCTTGGATCTTTCTCCTGTAACCGTTTCTGTCAATACAACTCTTCTAATATCCGAACCTGCACCGGCAATGGTATTTGTAATTCTTGCGTCTTCAATACGAACATCAGCGCCTCCTGAGAACCAGGGGCCAACTACAGAATTCGTAATCACAGTACCTTCTCCAAAAAAACAGGGTTCGATAACCACAGAGTTTTTCAGAAGAGGGGAACCGAAACCGCCATTCTTGTCCAGCAGCTCTCTGTTGGTCTCTAAAAGAGTCTCGGGTTTGCCACAGTCATACCAGCCGTCAATATCAAGAACACCGAAAGGCTCACCATTCTGAACCATGAGCTGCATGGCATCTGTAAGCTGGTACTCCCCTCTTGTTCTTATGTTCTTTTCTTTCAATTCTCGACAGTATTTCATCAATTTTCTACCACTGGCAAAATAGTAAACGCCCACAATAGCAAGATTGCTTATGGGTTCAGAAGGCTTCTCTATCAACTCAGTAACACGATTTCCATCCATGACCACAACTCCGAAGCTGGAAGGATCATCCACCGGTGATGTTACTATCATGTTTCTTTTTTCGCCTTTGAGAACTGAAAGGTCAGCTGAAAATAGAGTGTCCCCAAGAACTATCATTGCAGGGCCGTTATCTAAAAAACGATCTGCAAGAAGCACTGCAGAAGCCAGGCCGTCAGCCTCTTCCTGCAAAGCAAAGTCAATTCTTATGTCCGGGTAAGCTGATCTTGCCCAGGAAACAATAATATCACCCAGATAGCCTACAATCAGTGTTATGTGATCAACATCGGCCTCCAGCAGTGAATCAATAACGTGTGCAAGCATAGGACGACCGGCAACAGGAATAAGCGGTTTCGGAGTAGACCATGTAAGTGGTCTCATTCTTGTTCCTTTTCCCGCTGCGGGGATTATACAATGCATGTCAGCCTCCAGTATTCCAGTCATTCTCATCAAGCAGAATTTCAGGATATTTGCCAATTACATAAGAGTGAACAAGGGCTCTGACCCGAAGCCCGGTTTCCATTGAAAGAGACTTCTCCGCCATTTCCTGCGCAGCGTAGGTAGTAACAACTGCTATCATTTTCTTAACGTCAGGGATCAACGAGGGCGCAACGCTGAGTTCATCAACACCGAAACCTATCAGAAGAGGAACTGCAAGTGGATTACCGGCCATTGAGCCACAGATCCCAACCCATTTGTTCCGGGAATGGCAGATTCTTACAACGGAGTCGATCTGCCTCAGAACTGCCGGGTGAAAAGAATCGTAAAGATCCGCTACTTTGGGGTTCCCTCTGTCCACAGCCAGTGTGTATTGAGTAAGGTCATTTGTGCCAATTGAGACAAAGTCAACATAGGGCAGCATCAGATCCAGAGCAATGACTGTAGCCGGGGTTTCAACCATGATCCCTACCTGCATATTTTTATCGAATGGGATCCCTTTGGATTCAAGGTCGTTCTGAACCATTTTCAGCAGATCTCTGAGTCTTCTGATCTGCTCCACATGGGTCACCATGGGAAACATAAGTCGTACATTCCCATGAATTGAAGCTCTCAGAATGGCACGAAGTTGTACAGAAAACTCTTCCGGTCGATCAAGACCTATCCGCACAGCACGATACCCCAGGAACGGGTTGGCCTCTCTGGCAGTATCCAGCCCTGCCCTGAACTTATCACCGCCCATATCGTAAGTTCTGATTATTACCATTTTAGGCTTAAGCTCTGCCGCGATCTTGCTGTAGATCTCAAAATGATCTTCCTCGTTCTCTCCATTTTCCTGGATCAGTCGCAGAAATTCGGTTCTGAAAAGACCGATTCCATCAGCTCCCAGCTTTTTCACCAGTTCAACCTCGTGAGGAAGTTCAATGTTGGCTGCAAGCTCAAACTTCACGCCGTCTTCCGTCACAGCCGGCCCGGGGTTCGT
>JAGLQD010000316.1 GCA_023136985.1 Candidatus Sabulitectum sp.
TGCTTTCTACCCTTATCATTGCCAGCTTAATAATATCAGCCGCAGAACCCTGTACCGCAGAATTAACCGCTGCCCGCTCCATTTGCTTGCGGGAAGGGCCTCTTGCTTCTTTCATCCCGGTAAATGATCGTTTCCTGCCAAGAATGGTTCTTGTCTCACCTGCCTCTTCCGCAGTTTTAACCATGTGAGCGTAAAACCTTTCCACTTCCGGGTATGTTTCGTAGTATCGGCTGATGATTCCCGCAGCCTCTCCCCTTGAAACGGAAAGCCTCTGAGCAAGCCCAAAAGCACTGATACCGTATATGATAGAAAAGTTAACTTCCTTTGCTTTTCTTCTGTTGTCCGGGTCTGCATTACTGAAAAGAGCCTGGGCAGTCTGTGAATGAATATCTGCGTTATTTCTGTATGCTTCTCTTAATGCGCCTTCCCCTGCAAGGTGCGCCAGAATCCGAAGTTCGATCTGGGAGTAATCTGCAGTGACAAAAATATGCCCTTTTACCGGGGGAACAAAGCACTTTCTGATCTCCCGTCCCCTGCTGGTTCTGATGGGGATATTCTGAAGGTTGGGGTTGCTTGAACTCAGCCTTCCCGTGGCAGTCACAGCCTGGTTAAAGTTTGTATGGATCAGTCCTGTTTGAGAATTCACATAATGCGGAAGTTTCTCAACATAGGTATTCAACAACTTTGAAAGCTCTCTGAATTCAATAAGAGTCTCTACAAATGGATGTTCATTACGGAGTTTTGTGAGAACTGCCATGTCCGTTGACCTGGCACCTTTTGATGTCTTTTTTACCGGATCAAGTTTTAATGTATCAAAGAGGATTGATGCCACCTGCCTGGGGCTGGCCAGATTTACTGATCTGCCGGTCTGGCTGGATGCAAGTGTCATTAACTGGAAGATCTTACTGCTGATCAGATCTCCCTCGTGGCGCAATGCGTCGTTGTCTATGCCTATTCCCCGGTTCTCCATGTCTGCCAGAACAGAAGAGAGCGGGAGTTCTACCTCTCTGTAAAGTTTCTCAAGCTCAGGCTCATCCGCAAATTCAACCATCAACCGTTTTGAAAGAGCCAGCGTAGATGCAGAATCAGAGCAGCAGTATTCAGCCACTGACTGAACAGGGATTCCAATCAGCGACCCGGTGCCACTTGAGATTTCATCAAATGTCTTCATGGTTTTCCCCAGCCAGAAGGGAACGAGTTTTTTCAGGCTGTGACTTCGAGCATCAGATCTCAATATGTAATCTGCAAGGTACGGGTCTTCGGAAGGCACTGGAAGGCTGATCCCATACCTGCGAAGAACACGACAGTCATACTTTGCATTCTGAGCAATATATCCTCTGGTGTTAAGCAGAGTTTCCAGTGATCTCAGTACATTCTCTCTTTGATTCGATTCTTTGAAGTGAAGGTACCAGCTCTCATCTGCCACGGATGTGAAAGAAAATCCGATAAGTTCTGCTTTCAAAGGGTCAACGGATGTTGTTTCCGTATCAATGCAGACCGGGCCATCTCCAGGAAGAACAATGCCCTCGATATCTTCGACTATGTTCACCCTGCATGCGAACTGCTCAAGGGGAACTGACTGGTCTTCAGGATCCGGCAACTCAATCCCCAGACGAGTGGCAATCCTGGAAAACGAAAGCATTGTTAGAATAGGCAGCGCTCTGTTCAGGTCAGGTTTTTTCAGTGCAAGATCCATTTCCCTTAGATC
>JAGLQD010000317.1 GCA_023136985.1 Candidatus Sabulitectum sp.
ATCCCGCAGAATTCATGGCTGCCTCCCTCACCAGTGAGATCGGAACAGTTTCTAAACTGAGATCTCTTGTGAAGGAAGCAATCAGGCTTGGTGTTACTGTTGCCGGACCGTCTGTAAATCACGGGATGGCCAGGTTCGAGGCCTCTTCACCAGGCGAGATCGTTTATTCACTTGCAGCGATCAAGAATGTTGGTGTTACCCCGGCTGAAGAAATTGTTGAAGCCAGGAATGTGTCAGGACAATTTAAGACCATATTTGATTTGTGTGCTTCTGTGGCCTTTCTGGATAAATCTTCAGGGCTGAACAGGCGGACACTGGAAGCCTTGATACTTGCAGGGGCTACAGACTGCCTGGAGGGAAACAGAGCCCAGCAGCTGAAAGTTATGGAACAGGCTTTAGAGTATGCTTCTGCAGCCAGAAGACATCGTGACTCCGGCCAGATGTCCCTGTTCGGAGGTGCCGGGGATGAGCCGGTTGTTCCTGCTCTTGTGCCATCTGATGAGATACCGCTTGAAGATAAGCTGGAAAAAGAAAGAGAGATGCTGGGCTTCTATTTTTCCGGACATCCTCTCGATATCTACAAAGAAGAAGTAATGGGATTTACTACTCTGTTTGTTGATCAGGTTAATTCAGCTCCAATAGGTTCTCTTTCTGTGGCTGGAGCCATTGCAGAGATCAGAAAAATACAAACCCGCAAAGGAATAATGGCTTTTGTTACCATAGCAGGTAAGAAGGGGTCTGCTGAAGTTATCATCTTCTCAGATGTTCTTGAAAAATACGATGATATTGTTCAGACTGGCGCACTGGTTATTTTTGAAGGAGAGGTAACTGAGGGCAAAGGAGACAGGGATGATAAGATGCTGGTTGATCGTGTGATCCCGCTTCATGAGAGCCGACTGCTGATGAATGCAGGTGTTTATATTGAGGTTGACGGCTTTGAATGTGATATGTCACTACTGGGAGAGGCCGCAGAGTTCATGAAAAAGAACCCAGGCGGCGGCAAGGTCTTTATGAAGGTTAAATTTCCGTCAGGAAGAATCGTGAATGCTATTTCCAGATCTCTTACAGTCAGGCCGGATAACGATGTTCTGGCAGGGTTAAGAAGCATTTTGCCTGATAACTCAAGAGTGTCCCTCTGCCGGGGTAACGGGAGGTTCAGATGAAGTTTCTATTCCATACAGCCATTGTTTTCCTTATGGCAACCCAGGGTATTTCCGGGGAACTGATGCGGGTGGCCGGAGAGCCCACAGCAGGGGTTATTGCCCCGGGAACATTCAACGTGGCAATGAGTACTTTTCCAGTAAGTGGTCTTAAATTTTCAGTTACAGTGGGGATCCTGCCAAGATTTATGGCTGGACTGGGCTACGGCGGCTGGAACATAAATGGAATTGGTGACCCGGACTGGTTTGAAGAGGTATATCTTAAAGCAAGATTTAGAGTATTTGATGAAAAAAGAACTTTCCCGGCCATTGCTCTGGGGTATGATAATGAGGATGAGCATGCAAGATCAGGTGCTGAGTATCTGAGGCCTGCAAGGGATATCTATATGGTATTCAGCAAGAATTTTGCCGGTTGGGGAGGCGACATGGGCTTCCATTTCGGTGTAAATCTTAACGGTGATGATACCGATCATATTGGAAGCTGGCTTGGTGTTGATAAATCCTTTCCAGGAGGATTTGGAGTAGCAGCAGACTGGGATCTTGGAACAAATGGTGACACGGAGTACCGGTTTGAAAAAACCGGTGGATTTGTGGATATTGAAGCCTACTGGGAAAGTTTCGGCCAGGTAAGGATCGGTCTCAGGTTCAATGATGTTCTTGAAACAGGAGGCTCTCAATACCGTTCGCTTGTAATTGATTTTCTGGGACTTATTTAAGGAGACTGTGATGAATAAGGGTTTAATGAAAGCATACTCAGAAATTATTCTCAGCGGTGCTTTAAAGATAAAAAAAGGTGATGTTCTCTGGCTGAGAAGCGAACCGGTTCATATTGAACTGGCCAGGTTCATGGCTGAAACCGCTTACAAACTCGGTGCAAAATATGTTAATGTTTCTCTTGAGGACCCTGCATTCGATCGGATCAGAATTGATTCAATAACTGATGACGACTTTCTGGATTATGTTCCGGAGAACAGAACACCCATGTTTGATTCAGTTGTAAAGGAGGGGTGGCGTTCTCTTGCATTGCGAGGGCCTTCCCAGCCCGATCTCATGGAGGGTGTCAATTCTGTGAAGCTTGGCAGAGCGCTCAAAGCTTCTGCCATGGCAAGAAAGGGTTTTCTTTCTGCAGTATCTTCCAACAAAGTGCCCTGGAATGTCTGCCTTGCCCCCACAAAAGAATGGTCTGCAAAGGTGCTGGGCAGCCATGAAGACTGGGAAAAGAGGATATGGGATGTTCTTATTCCCATCCTCAGACTGGACAGGGAAGACCCGGTTGCTGCATGGCTCGAGCATGATGCCCTGTTGAAGAAACGAGCTGCATTCCTTAACTCCCGCAAGTTTCCAAAGATAAGATTTACCGGTCCCGGTACTGATCTCACAGTAGGGATGCTTCCAGACAGACGGTTCAACGGAGGAAGCAGTGTTTCCTCTGATGGAACTGTCTTCTTTCCTAATATTCCCACTGAAGAGGTGTTCAGCACTCCGGACAACACTGCCACAGCAGGTACTGTCAAATGTACCAGACCTGTTACCGTGTACGGAGCACAGGTTAACGGTGCATGGTTCCGGTTTGAAGCCGGAAGAGTTGTTCAGTCCGGAGCAGATTCAAATGCCGATGTTCTTAAGCAGTATCTCGGTACGGACCTTGGTGCATCCATGCTCGGTGAAGTTGCTCTTGTAGGGGTGGATTCCCCTATCTATAGATCGGGAAAGATCTTTCATAATATTCTATTTGACGAGAATGCTTCCTGCCATATAGCTTTGGGTAATGGTTATACCGATTGTATTGTTAATGGAACTACCATGGATGACCAGGCTTTGCAGAACTGCAGATGCAACCAGTCTCTTGTCCATACAGATTTCATGATCGGCAGTGAAGAGGTTGATGTAACAGGTATTACAGAAAATGGTTCTGAAGAAAAGATAATCAAGAACGGTGAGTTCGTTATCTGAAGGGAAAAAAATGGTTGATCCGAGATTGCTTGAAATACTGGTATGCCCTGGTTGCAAGGGAGAGCTTGAGTACAGAACAGAAGGTAAAGAAAGCTTGATCTGTCACGGGTGTGCACTGGTTTTTCCTGTAAGAGATGATATTCCGGTGATGCTTATGGATGAGGCTGAGCCTGTTAAAGATCAGTGAAGTCAACTGTTTATGTTAAAGTAAAAGTGACTCCCGGCAGGAACAGAACAGAGTTCTGCTCACTGCTGGACGATGGATACAGCAAGATAAACCTGAAAGCAAAGCCAGTTCACGGCAGGGCAAACGCAGAGCTTGTTAAATGGATCTCCGAACAATTCGGTGTCCGTGTTGATGCAGTTGTGATCAAGTCGGGAAACACATACAGAAGAAAGACTCTTAAAGTGATATCTCCTTCCAGGATCCCTCTGTGGTACAATGGTTGAATTGACTCTGGCTCATTCCATTCGCTCTGAGTTGTCTGAAAATGGCAGAAGGCGGATACTGGTCAGAAACATGCATAACGCAGAGAAGTTCACTGGTATTCTTAACTCCATTCTTGAAGACACCCGACTTTTCATTGTGGATTGTACCGATGAAAATACCTTGAGGAAAAGTCTTTTCTCCTATTTTGTCGGAGATAATCTACCTTTGAAAGAGACTGCTTTTGAAACAGGATGGCGATCTCATGCTACAGAGATATCTCTCTGCTCTGACTCAGAAGGTCTTGAGGTGGTTGCAGGTCTTCAAAGTATCAGGAAAGATATAGAGACCTTTCTTCTGAACAGTACATCGGCTCCCCCGGGGAGATCTGTCCTGTCAAAAGTGTATTCATCTTTTACCCTCTCCCTTCCAACTGTGATCTGTTTCTTAAACTACCGGGGGCAGGACTGGGGTCCTCCTGAAAGTTTGTCTATCTGCATGCCTCCGTTCATAGTATTCAGGGAGGATTGCGAGAATCTAACTGGATCTGACTGTGTTATTGAGGCCGGCATGATGTCCACCGATTCCATAGAGAACTATCTTGCTTTATCAGGTTCACAGATAGCACTGGAAGAGATCATGGCTGCTACAGGTGGTGATGAAGGTCTCGTATTGCTTTATGCGGGAATGCAGATACACACCGGTGGAGTCGGCCACAGTCTCCTTGGGGAATTTGACTCTTTTCTGCAGAAAAACCCGGAGCTGGCTCTGTTTGCCAGATCGGCTGCTCTTGTGGGCATGCGGTTTATCCCGGAAGAAGTATCAGCGTTGTCAGGGGTATCAACAGAGACTGTTTTCTCCCTGGGCAGAAGGATCAATCTCTGGAAGGGGCACCTTGCCGGATATTTTTTAAGTGCAGTTATCCGCGAGTATCTTCTGAAAGATATGCTTCCGGAAGAAAAAGACAGAATGCTGCGAAGAGCTGCAGAGATCGTTATGTCATTAAGGGGCAGGAATAGACGCTCATACCAGACAGCAGGAGATATTCAGGTGAGAGCAGGGCTCCATTCTCTTGCAGTTGAATCATATAATAATGCTGCCGAACTGGCTGAAGGATATCTTATCAGAGCAGATCTGTACCGGAGAGCTGCACTGTTCTCTCTGAACAGATCAGATGATTTTCTGCTGCAGGCTGCGCTGAACCTGTACCGCTCAGAGTTTTACCATGAGGCTGCAGATGTTCTGGGGTCTATTAAGGATCCTTCTGATTCTGCAATAGATGTGTTGCTGGGATTGTGTGTCACATCAATGGGAGATTCACTGAACCAGTGGCCTGATCCACATAAAGAAACAGGTATTCGCTCTATTGTACCCGAAGTCCTTCATTCCAGAAGTTTTCAGCGCAACGGTTTTTTTCACAAAGCTGAAAGGATCCTTCTTGACTGTGCCGTAGGGGAGCCGTTGCGTTCTGTGGTTTGTCTTGTGGAGCTTGGAGAGCAACTGTACAAAAGGGGAATGGTGGAGAATTCCCTATACACAATGACCGCAGCTGTTCGTGAAGCCGTGTCACTCGGGGCGGACTGGCTTGAAAGAAAAGCTCTTTTTACTTCTTTGAAAGCATGGAATAACCTTGGACAACATGACAAAGTAAATTCAAACCTCAGCAGACTGCTTGAGTTGACACTTCTTTCAGGCAACAGAAGGAAGCTGGTATCGGTATACAATCTTTATGCAAACTCAAAACTTCTTGGCGGTGAGTACAGCAAGGCTCTGAATCTTTACTCTTCTGCGCTTAGATCTCTTGATGATACTTCTGAAACCCGCGGGATGAGAATTATCATCTTAAACAACATAGGCGTTGCCCAGCGGCAGCTTTTCCGCACCACTGATTCTCTTCATACCTTTATGCGACAGGTTCGCATTTCGGTCTCTTCAGGGAATTTGTCCCGGGCCTGCGTAGCATACGGTAACATGGCTCGCATCTTCATTCACATGAGCAACACTGATGCTGCTGAAGACTGCCTTGAAACCATGATTGAATTTGCAGGTCTGGGAAACGTCGTGCAGGTAAAGGATTCCATCTGTTACATATCTTCGCAGATCGCTTTTATGAAAGGCGATGAGGAAAGTGCTTTCTCACTTATAAAACACTCAGAG
>JAGLQD010000318.1 GCA_023136985.1 Candidatus Sabulitectum sp.
GACTATATGGGTGATGTAATGGGAGATGTAAACTCCAGGCGTGGCAAAATACAGGGCATGGAAGCCCAGGGTGGTTTCCAGGTAATAAAAGCTGCTGTTCCTCAGGCGGAACTCTATCAGTACACAAGCTCGCTGCGTTCACTTACTCAGGCTCGCGGCAGTTTCACTCAGGTATTCTCACACTACGAAGCAACACCACGCGAGGTCCAGAAGAAGATCATGGAAGACTATCAGAAAGACGAGGACTAGAAAAATGAAACGCATCACAGCTCTGTTGCTACTTATTCTATTTTCCAACATGGCTGTAGCGCACCCATTTTCCTCTGGAGGAGGAGAATCCTCCTCCTCCGAGGAAACTGATTTTACAATGATCATTCTGGTTGTTGTTGTTGTCGGGGTAGGAGCCCTGCTTCTCACAGATATACTGTCTGACGATTCTACTGATTCCCAGGATGCCCTTTCAGGGGAAGAGGAAGATATCCTCAATGAAGAAACCGGAGTTAACTGGGTACAGCTTAATGGCAGTGCGGAACAGGAAGATCTACCTGTTCTGGCAATCTCAGTATTCCCAGGTACAAACGGTAGGGATCTGGCAACATACTTCAGTAATCTCATTGCTCAGGGAAATGGGCTTTACTACGATGTCTATTCAGCGCCTGTCTCCTTTGGAGAAATGAGTTCTGCTGAAGCTGCAGCTACCGGGTTCTCTTTTCTTGACTGCCAGTGGTTCGTTGCTATAACCTCCTCCGGACTGGAGATGCACAGCGAGAATTCTGAAAACCCTGTCTGGTTCTTTAACAGTGCAGAATGGGATTCCACAACAGTCAGAGACGCCTCAGCAAGTTTTCTTGAGTTTTCTATGGGGTTGGATCTGTAGCTTTCAGGGGAAAACTGATTCAGATTATCAAGCATATGTACGAGACTGTTCAAGCTACAATCTTTGATATATATATACGCATGCGTTGAATTTAGTCAAATTTCAAAAAAGGAGAACCAATGAGGTTAACTGCCGTTCTTGCATTAACAGTTCTTTCACTTGCATTTGCTGGTGAATTTACTGTAAATGTTCCATTCTCACCATCGGATGTCGAAATCAGCCAGATGGGTAATTACTCTTCTGTTACCATACCTGGAGAAACATCAATTGGCAGAATCGGAGCCCCTGCGCTTCCTTCAATTAACATGCCTGTTGCCCTTCCAGCCGGTACAAAGGCAACTGGAGTTGAAGTTGTAAGTGTTTCATGGCAAGCCCTTCGGGGGAACCACACAGTTCTTCCAGCCACACAGCCTGTGCCGCTTAGCCTCATGGGTGAAACTGTTATTTCTCTCCCTGCTCCCGATATGACCATTTACAACTCTTCAGAAAGCTTTCCTTCCACACCGATCAAGCTTGAAGAGTCTTCAATGCTTATCGGCTTTCCCGTGGCTTATGTAAACTTCTTTCCTGTAAGATGGAACCCTGCTTCAAAGACAATCGAAGTAGTAAGCAATCTTGAGATCAGAGTATTTACTGAAGAAACCACAGACAATTATTCAGTAAGAGCACGCTCTGCACAGAGTGAGGCCCGCACCAGAACTATTGTTGAAAATACCGTTGTAAACCCTGAAATGGTCCACGCCAGTGGTGCAACCATTGTTGCCAGCCGTGACCTTGTCTACGGTGAGTATGTAGTTATTGCAACACCTGCCTACCTGAGCTACGCACAGACTTTTGCCGACTGGAAAACCCGCAAGGGAGTTCCTACCAGCGTTTACACAACTACCTGGATTCAGTCACAGTACTCATGTGCAGACCTCCAGCAGGAGATCCGTGCATTCCTCACAGACTGCCGCGACGAAGGTGTTGAGTATGTTCTTATCTGGGGTGATGACAACATCATCGCCGGTCGTGATTCCAAGATTCACTACTCTACCTACACAGAATACCCTCCAGTAGATCTCTACTGGTCAGATATCAACGACAGTTCTCCAGGGGCAGATCTCTGGAACTCCAACGGTAACAGTATATGGGGTGAATGGGGAGCAGGCGGAGACGATGTTGACTACCATCCCGACATGTTCACCGGCCGTGCAAGTGTAAACTCAACCACTGAGGCCACTACTTTCCTCAACAAGGTTTTTGCATACGAGCAGATTACCACCACTGACTACTTTGAAACAGCACCGATCGAGCTCCGTGTGGGTTACACAACAGAGCAACTCTGGCCTGGATGCTGGGGGTCCGCCGGTGCAGAGATCATCAGCAATGATGTTCCATCAAGCTCATGGGAAGAAGAGAAGTGCTATAACTCATCTGGAAACAACAGTGTATCCATCACTACAGCAATGATCAATGCCGGACCTGCGCATATCTACCATGCAAGCCACGGCAGCAACAGCA
>JAGLQD010000319.1 GCA_023136985.1 Candidatus Sabulitectum sp.
AAGCTACTGGATATGGTCAGGTTTATTTCGCAAAAGAAATGCTTAAAACAAGAGGTGAATCCTTTGAAGGTAAGATCTGCACAGTTTCCGGTTCCGGGAATGTGGCTCAGTATGCTACGGAAAAAGTTACGGAACTTGGTGGAAAAGTTGTTACACTTTCGGATTCCAGCGGCTGCATTTATGATGAAGAGGGTATCGATGCTGATAAGCTTGCCTTTGTCATGGATCTTAAGAACAACCGAAGAGGCCGTATCAGCGAGTATGCAGAGAAGTATCCAGGTGCAGTTTACACTGTAGTAGACGGATCCCTCGATTACAATCCACTCTGGGCCTACAAGGCCGACTGTGCATTCCCAAGTGCTACTCAGAACGAGATCAGCGCCAAGGATGCTCAGACAATGGTTAACAACGGTGTAATTCTTGTTTCTGAGGGTGCAAATATGCCCACAGTTCCTGAAGGTGTTAACATTTTCATCGACAACAAGATTCTTTACGGCCCAGGCAAGGCTGCAAATGCTGGTGGTGTTGCTACATCAGGTCTTGAGATGGCGCAGAACGCTATATTCTCAAGCTGGACTCGTAAGGAAGTTGACAACAAGCTTCATAACATCATGATCAGTATCCACAAACAGGCTTACGATGCTGCAGAGTATTATGGCTCACCGGGAAACTATGTTCTCGGAGCTAACGCAGCCGGTTTCCGCAAGGTTGCCGATGCTATGCTTGCTCAGGGTGTCGTCTAGGCTGATATCCGTTACTGTAGAATCCCCCGCTGTAAAAGCGGGGGATTTTTTCTGCAAGTCTTCCGCGAATAACGTTCAAGTAGCAGTTGACTTACGGCCAGAAGGGAATAATAATCCTGCGAGGTATATATAGATTTCTATATAGAAACAGTTGTCTATTTACTGAAGGGATTGTGCTCTAATGAGAATTGTTTTTGCAGTATTGATTCTGCTTGTGGGAATCGCAGCAGGCTGGGATCCACTGTTTGAGGAACCGGTTCTGATGGATCAGACAGTGGGTGGGTGTGCTGATCCGTTCGTTGCTGACTGGAATGACGATGGCCTTGATGATCTCATTGTTGGCCAGTATGCCGGTGGAAGAATCAAATGGTTCGAGAATACAGGCTCTGCCGGCAACCCGGCGTTTGCATCTGCTGTAGTGCTCCAGGCCGACGGATCAAATATTTCAGTTGGTGGTACTTGATGCACAGGTGCAAATAATCCACAGGTTGTGGATTACAACAACGATGGCAATATGGATCTTATTCTTAGTAACTATTACGGTAAGCTTTTTCTATACACAAGGCAGTCGAATGGTACTCTTACCGAGGAACCGGTTCTTTGTGGAGACGGGTACGAGATCGATATGGGATACTGGTGCGGACCTGCGCTGGTGGACTGGGATGAAAATGGGCACCTTGATCTTATAGTATCAGGGTATGGAAGTGGTATGTTCACCAATCGATTCACCCTCTTTATGAACACCAATGAAGATCCCGATTCACCGGTATTTACTTTCAATAATATTTCAAAAATAGAACCGGTTTTTCACCGGTGGCGTCAGGGAATAAGAGTATTTGATCTTAACATTGACGGAAAGAAAGACCTGATAAATGGAAGTGAGACCGGCGAGGTGTACTTCCATGAGAACATTGGTACAAATGCTTCTCCTGAGTTTGACGGGAAGGTGCTTCTTGCAACTGCGTCTGGAGCTATTGATATAGGAAGCAGATCTCGGGCCTGCCTTCTTGACTGGAATGATGACGGTGTTCCTGACATGATCATTGGCGAGAATGGCGGGAATCTTTATCTAGCTCTTGGTGTTCCGGGAGTGGGGAATGAAGAACAGACTGAAGAGGAGATTGCCAACGAAGTTATGTCGCTTTCTGTTTTGGAGAACCCTTCAAGCGGACTGCATATTCCAGTTCAGTTTTCTTCACCATCAGCAGGAATGATAGTTATCAATATGTTCGACCTGCATGGTAGGCTTCTTGAAGAGCGGGAATATGCCATAGAGGCTGGAGCCAGTAGCTTATCTCTGGATGCCAGCGGTTTGCCCCCTGGGGTTGTAATTCTAAGGGCAGTGCTGGGCAACAGCAGTGTTTCGGAACGGGTTGTGATCACCCGCTGAACATTCTGATCTGATCTGGAAAGGGGCGGAAGCTGAGACCCAGGGGGACTCGGCTTCCGCCTTCTTATCTTCTAATGATTTGAAAAGATACCGCTAAGTGGTTTCTACTTCGTCAGGAAAGCAATAGCTTCGTCGGTATCTCCATTCAGAATTACCGAAAGAGATGAGCCAGCCAGAAGATTGTCTATCTTAATTACTTTTATCACATGCTCAAAACCCTTTGCAGCTGACACGAAATTTGTAAGGTAATTCTTTTTGTTAAAGAAAATTTCCTCCCTGAAGATCACCCCGTCATCATCAGGGTACAGTGGAAGATATCTTATGTCTGCTTCAACAAGATCCAGGAAGAAATGAGTTCCGAAGGAGAGATCGGGTACCTGACCCTTCTTCATCCTGGCAACCTCGATAAGCATGGCGGTGTTATTTATATCACTGTATCCAACATGTACTCCAAGCTTGATATCTCCCTTGCTGCCCCACCTTCCGGGGCCAATGAGAATGAATTTTTTCTTGGGTAAAAGATGATTCAGCTTGCCGATAATGTGACCGATCTCAAGGAGTTTCTCCCTGCTTTCTACTTTGTCGTATTCAACTCCATCCACATAAACCATGTACTCAATATTGTGGCATGCGCCGGACATGATGTACCTGTTTGCAGTGAATACCACCGCATCGTTGTTTATGCCTGTTGGGATTGTGGTGTCGACATTTCCTCTTCCTGTGCTCTGGGGTCTGCACTGCAGAAGGTATGGTGTATGGATGTCCGGTCCATAGGCGAATTCCACATCTACAGGAAGGCCAATCTCATCTTCAAGAATGTTCAAGATGGTTTTGAAGAACAGGGGAACAGGGCTTCTCTCCAGTAAATTATGGAATGTTATCAGGGTTTCCTTGTTTTGAATGTTCAGCATTGATCCCGGTGAGAGCTGAACACCACTTTCTTCGTAAAGGGAAACCAGATAAGGCAGACAAGGAATTTTTGCTCCGTACTCCTTTATCATCTTTTCTGTGCTCACTGTCTCAAGGCAGCCCTTTTCCAGATTTACCACATCCATGCTCTTCTGGGCATATCTGCTGAGCTCTTCGCTGGTGACATTGATACGTAGCTTGGGCTGCCCCGGGCTCATTAGAACCGGGAAATCCTGCCCTGTTCGGTCAACAGCTCTTGTTCCCAGCCCTGCAACCAGTCGGACAATTCCGTCCTCGGACTTTATTCTTGGAGACCACCTATAATCATTTCTGCTGAAAGCAACACCTGCGAATGGAGGGAAGTAGTACTTTCCTATTCTGGATCCCACAACCTCCTGAATAAGAATGCCCATCTCCTCATTAAAATCAAGAAGTCCCCTTTCCCTTCTGTATTCAATGGGGTCCGGGCCGAAAATGCTGGCGTATATTTCCAGCACAGCATCAACAAGTGCATCCAGCCTGTGTTGTCTGGAACCCTGATTGGCAACGAAAAGGCTTTTGTACTTTCCTGCAAAAGCCGCTCCGGTACTGTCTTCAAGAAGGCTTGATGATCTAACAATAATCGGAGTGGTCCCGAAGTAATCAAGTGCATGTTCAAGACCGACCATGACGCTGTAGGGCATTACAGAGTGTTTGAATACCTGTTCTAGAAGATGGTACTCCTGGCGGATCTCGTCCTGTCTGGCATACTTGATGGCCATCATCTCTTCAAGGGCATTGTGGTTTATGAATTCAAGAACGGCATCAGAAGCAATAAACCAGGTTTTGGGGACTTTCAGGTTTCTAAGAACAGTATGTGATTTTTTGTAGGAATTCAGTATCATCTGAGCCCTGAAAAGACCTGCAGCCTTTCCTCCAACTTTTCCATTTCCATTGTACGGGCCTATGGTATGGTTGATCACATTTACATAATCGCTGATGCTCACATGCTTTCGAATAGTACTGATGTAATTCAGATCATTGGTAAATAGCCTTCTGGTTAGAGCTACAATTATGTTCTCTCTGTCGCGGGCTTCCATTTTCTTGCTTCTCTTGGGCAGCATCTCGTATCTGTCCAGTGCTTCTCTAAGTTTTTCCAGAGGAATATCACGCCTGCCTGCTGCTACTGAAAGAAAACGGATCTTCTCGTGCCGAAGCCACCTGTGAAGAGCCATTGTGATCTCGTCCGGTGTGAGAACCTCTTCAGCCACGCGGAATACCTGTGTGGTTATCTCCTCCAGAACCGTGTAGTCCATTCTGGGCGCAGGCTGGTTCTCGCCGTATAGATCTCCAGTTTCAGTTGCATCAACCTGCTTGGGAAGCAGATCCTCCATGATTTTCGAGATCTTTACTATTTTTCTTCTGAAAAGGTAGTTGAGCATCTTTCTGCTCAGACGGCCCAGTAATTCGGGATCTGTCTCGCTGAGCAGTTTAAGAATAATTTTCCATTCGGGTTTGCCTGTTGCAATGGTGCTATTGTCGCTCAGTGGAGACATAAAAGCTACCTTTCTTTGGATGTGCTCTAATCACTGGATATACGGGATAATTCTAACTGGCAGAAGGATAAAAAAAAAGACCAGGGTGAAAACACCCCGATCCTTTTCATTTATCTGAGATTACACCAGGCCACGAAGTCTGGCAGCGTTAGCTACCCTGTCGATGGCGATCATGTAGGCAGCGTCGCGCATGTATACAGACTGACTTTCTGCCAGATCAGCAACAGCGTGGAATGCTGTTGTTATCTTTGTGTCGAGCTTGGAGAGAACTTCATCCTTCTCCCAGTAATAGTTCATGTTGTTCTGAACCTGCTCGAAATAGGAGCATGTAACTCCACCGGCGTTGCAGAGGAAATCGGGAATATTAAAGATCCCTTTTTCTTTGAGTACAGCATCGGCTTCAGGAGTCGTGGGGCCGTTTGCTCCTTCTGCAATAACCTTGACTCTTGAGTGGATCTTACCGACGGTGTCAGCATTTATCTGGTTCTCGAGGGCTCCAGGAAGAAGAACATCAGCTTCAGTTTCAATCCATGCATCACCTGGAAGCTGCTCGTAGCCGGCAGCAATAGCTTTTTTAGCATCAAGCGTGCCGAATCTGTCTGTAATGGTCATGATGAATTCAAGATCAATGCCGTCCATTTTGCGGTAGGTGTAGGCTTTCATGTCTTTCTGATCCCAGCAGGAGATGCAGAGAACTTTTCCGCCGTACTGAATGAAGAGTTCGGCTGCATACTGCACAACATTTCCAAAACCCTGACATGCCATTGTGGCACCCTTGATGTCGATATCAAGTCGCTTGAGGGCTTCTCTTACTGTGTAGATCGCACCATAACCTGTGGCTTCAGTTCTTCCAAGAGAACCACCGCTGCCAACTGGCTTGCCTGTGATTACGCCTGGGTACTTGCCGCCCATAAGTGTTTCGTATTCATCCATCATCCAGAGCAT
>JAGLQD010000032.1 GCA_023136985.1 Candidatus Sabulitectum sp.
ATGACCTCAGGAATTCCGGAGTGGGGGGCACAATGATCTCTATGGTTGGACTTTCTTTGGATTCCTCGATTCTTAGATTTTCCAGTTCCTGCCGAAGGAAGAGATACACTGCCGTTCTTGTTTCAACATCAGCCACCAGAATTTCGTAATCTCTCAGATATCCCGGCATGCTGTCCATGACAGGAAAGATGCTTAAGGAATCTCCAACGGTAGAGCGAACTCGAAGGGCATCTTCAAGATACCTGTACTGTGCGCTTGCCTGGGAATACACTGCACTTCTTGCAGAGAGATTACCGGAAAGTCCCGAGAGAAGCGCACCTGCGGAGACCATCTGGCTCTCGATCGCCGCCATTACTTCCATCATGCTTGAAGCCTGCTGTTCCGGGAAGATCAGACCAGTTCTGGTTCTGAATTCCTCCATGGCGTTTCTGGACGCTTCAAGAGAATCAGATGCAAGAGAAAGGGCATACTCGGTATGAATACGGCTTCTTCTGGACCTGCTGGTAACCAGAGTGGACAGTTCTTCATTGGCAAAAAGAACAATATCATTGACCATTGCAGCAGCTTCTGTTCTGGTGCTGCCTTCGGCGGTGATAAAAATTATGCCCTCAGGAGAGAGAGAGACAGAAAACCGCTGACCGAATTTTTTTGTGGCTCTTTCCATGTTCAATGCTTTGTAGCGGTTAATAAGGTCGTATTTAAGGATGATCCGTTCCTGTATTCTCCGGGAACCAAGTATCTGCGTTGCCAGAGTAATATCAATTCCAGCAGGTTGAGGCATCATTCCCGCACCAAGCCCTGCCAGACCGCCCATGGCATCTCCCAGGCCCAGCGCTCCCATGGAAGCAGAGATAGATGAGGCTGTAGATCCCGGAACAATTGCAGCTGCCCATGCACTCCATCTTGGAGTACGGGTCAGAGCCCATGCGGATGACAACACTCCCACTATGATACAGAGCACGATAATTCGCCTGGCATTCAGAACGATCTGTCTGATAACAATGCCTGTGAATTTTTCTGAAAGTACCTTATCTGCCATTAACCTACCTCGACAAGTTTATGATAACGGAAGTGATACCAACTACGGTGGCAAGAATACCTATTTCCTGTGCATGCTGAGCAACCCAGTTGTAAGGCACTTCTATCACATCACCGGGAAGCGCTTCTGTCTCCAGGGCGTTTTCTCCTGATGCGATAAGTACTCCATCCCTGGTAATTGTGGTGCCTCCCAGCCTTCCATTGTATACTTTTCCTCCAGCCCGTTCCACATACACTCTTACTGTTGCACCGGGAGAGTAGGAAATAATTCCTCTCTGATGCACAGCTCCAGCCACGTAAATATCATACCCCTGAACAACAAGCCGAAGAGTATCTCCTGCCTGTACTTCAGCATCAGAGAATCCTCTGTCCTGAATCCAGATCGGGGAGGAGCCCTGTGAAGTTATCAGAGTACTTCTGGCCAGATCCACATCTCCGGTAATGCCCCCTATTCTGTACATAAGATCAGCTACCGTCTCTCCGGCAGATGCTTCCCATGTTTCCACCTCGGGAACAGTATACGAATCATTGTAATTCCTGATACCCGGTCTTACCACATAAACCGGGGACCTCACAAGCTCGAATATCACACCTGCGCCTCCGTCAACAAACGGGTCTGCCAGAGGACGGCCGGTGTTCGGGTCAAAGTGAAGATCAACAAACACAGAATCACCTGAGGCTGTAACCATCCATCCGGTTCGTGATGAGTAGGATGACATTCCTCCGGCAGCACTTACCAGATCACTGACTCTGTTGATGGCATACAGAGTGTACTGTCCTGGACGGGCCACCATACCGGTGATCCAGACCTTTATCGTTCTGGGCTGCAGAAGGCTGAGCCCGATGTTGACTCGCCGGTAATAAAGTCGTGTGAGTTGCTGAAGGGCATCCTCTGCCTGGGTGATTGTCATGCCCATCACATCCAGTTGACCCACACCTGATATCTGAATTATTCCATCACCGGAGATCTGACACGGGCTTATGGAACTGAGGCCTGAAAAAATCATGGCTTCATTGATTCCACCCTCTACAACAAACTGAAGAACATCCCCTGCTCCAAGAATGTACTCATTCCGATCCACTGGCTCAAAAATAGAGAAATCTGATATTCGGGCCTCAGGCTGAACGGGTACCTCTTCGGTTAGATCTCCTGTAACAGCAAGGGATAGGATGAGAAAGATCAACATTACTTCACCGTTCTTCTGAAGTACTCAATAGTTTCTTTCAACCCGTCTTCCAGAAGAACTTCAGGATTCCAGTTAAGAATCCTTCTTGCAGTGGAAATATCAGGTTTCCTTACCTTCGGGTCATCCACAGGAAGATCTCTGTGTGTGAGGTTACTGTGACTCTCTGCAAGTCTGATCACCTCAAGCGCGAATTCCTTAACTGTCATCTCATTTGGATTACCGATGTTAACAGGTTCATGGTATCCGCTTTCCATAAGGGAAATGAGACCGTTCACGGTGTCTGAAACAAAACAGAAGCTTCTGGTCTGTCTGCCGTCACCAAAGATGGTGAGATCTTCACCCTTGATAGCCTGGCAGACAAACGACGGAACCACTCTTCCGTCATCAGCCCTGTTCCGTGGGCCGTATGTATTGAATATCCTTGCAATTCTTGTATCTACTCCATGGGTTCTGTGATAGGCGAAGACCAGAGCTTCTGCATATCTCTTTGCCTCATCGTAAACGCCTCTTGGGCCAACTGGATTCACATTCCCCCAGTAGCTTTCAGGCTGAGGGTGTACCAGTGGGTCTCCATAGACCTCGCTGGTGGATGCCAGGAGAAGACCCGCGTTCTTCTCTTTTGCAAGACCAAGAGCTTTATGGGTTCCAAGAGCGCCTACTTTAAGGGTCTGAATAGGGTACATGAGGTAATCTATGGGACTTGCCGGTGAGGCAAGGTGGAAGATGAAATCAATGTTTCCGGGAATGTAGATATACTCTGTGACATCGTGTTTGATAAACTGGAAGTCGCTTCGGCCTGCAAGATGAGCGATGTTGTCAGTACTTCCCGTGATCAAATTATCAAGGGCGATCACAGAGTGCTCCTTCTCAAGCAGTCTGTCGCACAGATGACTTCCAATAAAACCTGCTCCTCCGGTTACAAGAATCCTCATTTACTGAATCCTTTCTGAATTCTCAAGTCTGGTTGAATACATTTTTTTGTAATACTCACGGAATTCTCCGGACTTGATCGCCTGCCACCACTGAGGATTATCACGATACCAATCCACGGTAAGAGCAATACCTGTTTGAAAATCTGTTTCCGGTTTCCAGTTGAGTTCTTCTCTTGCACGGGAGATGTCCACAGCATACCGGCGGTCGTGCCCCAGTCTGTCTTCTACAAATCTTACAAGCGACGGGTCAGCACCCGTAGCTTCAAGAATGGAGAAAGTAACCTCTTTGTTGGTCATTTCCTGTCCGTCACCAATGTTGTAGATACGGCCCGGCTGACCCTTTTCAATCGCTGCCACAAGAGCGCTGCAATGATCCGTAACGAACAGCCAGTCTCTCATGTTCGCGCCATCGCCGTACAGCGGCAGTCTTTCCCCTTGGAAGGCATTTGTAATAAAAAGCGGAACGAGCTTTTCCGGGTACTGATGAGGTCCGTAGTTGTTGGAAGCGCGGGTAATTACAACAGGTACACCGAAAGTGGAAAAATAGCTCATGGCCAGAAGTTCGCCACCGGCTTTCGAGGCGGAATAGGGACTTCTTGGATCCAGCGGGTCTTCTTCCCGGGACCTTCCATCCTCAACGCTTCCATACACCTCATCTGTAGATATCTGTAGGAAAACTTTTCTCGAATCGTCCTTTTTGAATTCCTCAAGAAGAACCCTTACCCCTTCCACATCTGTTCTGACAAAAGCAGCCGGATCATCAATAGATCGGTCAACATGTGTTTCTGCTGCGAAATTAACCACCCCGCTGCAGCCTGCCATGGCTTCTCGAACAGCAGCAGGATCACAGATATCACCCTTGATGAATCTGTATCTTACCGAACCTTCATAATCAGATAGATTTTCTCTTCTG
>JAGLQD010000320.1 GCA_023136985.1 Candidatus Sabulitectum sp.
TTCGTATTCGCTTCCGTAGACCCGTTCTGCGAATTCAATTATGGTCTCACGGTTTGCGGTATTTTCAAAGAAGGTGTGTGTAACCACAGGCATTTCCGCGTAGGCTGAGAGCAATCCTGAAATATGCCAGAAAGAGAGCATTGTCCCGGGTTTATGATCCGCCCAGGAAAGAAGATCATCAAGTTCGGAATCAGTCAGAAGTGAGGATGAATCGTTAAATGTCATTCCACTGCTGGAAAGAGCAGCAGCAAGCTTTGGGGCAAACATGGTTTGAGAACCGAAAAGAAAGAGAACAATTGGAAGCATCCACTTTCTGCGGCGGCATGAGGCGATCACAAGTGGAATCAGGGCAACTGCAAGAATTACATGCAACCGGTCGAAGAACAGATATCCTGCCACAGCCAGTGGAAGAAGAAAGAACATAGCAGAGCCCATGGATCTTTCTCTGAATCGTTTCCACCCCCATATAGCAGAGATTCCAGCAAGACCGAAAAGCAGAGCTATCTGCCCACCTGATGGGCTGGTGTACCCGCTGACCCAGAAAAGTCTGGCGTCAGCCGACAGCAGAGTCGGGTCTTCGGGGTGAGCAAACATGAATCTGAATTTGGCTGCAATTACAGACGCCACATGCCCGCTGGAAGAGAACTTCAGGAATACTCCTGCAGCAGTAGAAGCCAGAAGCCCCAGCCATGGAACAACCTTTTTGCTAAATGCTGCGGAAGCAAGGGCAGCAACAGCCATAACTGTGCCAGGTGAAAGTATGGCGGCGTCGTGGCGCATATGAGACAAAAGCAAGGATGCCGCGACCTGGCTGACTGCCATGGGAAGCACCACGCGGAAAGCAGGTTTTTTGAAAGCCAGCCAGAGGAAAAGAAAGAAGGAAATAAAACCGGTAACTTTCCACGATGCGAGAGCAAGGAACAATACCACTGCAGCAGGAATAGAAAATTTGAGAATTCTGCTCTTATCGCTTCTAATTCCCATATCCGTAAGAGCCAGGGTCAGGGCGATCAGCGGCAGCGCCACTGTCTCACGGTAAAAACTTTCTCCTCTGGTTCTTAGAAGAGCAGGGAGGAAAACTGTATACAACCATCCCCCGCCGAAAGACTCCCACATTGAGAAACCGGAACTGCGCATCCAGAAAAAGATCACAGGCACCATAAGAAGAGGAAAAAGACGGCAGAATATGAGAAGGAAGCCTGTGAGATCTCCACCTGTTATGCTGTGTATACCCCCGGCGATATACTCTTCAAAGATCGAATTCTCTGCAGTTGTCAACCCCGACGGACGCATAACAAGAGAATCAACCTCTGGAACACCTACTCCGCTGGAGATCATTCTTGTGTACCTGTATGCCTGTGTGGTCTCACCCTGCATTCTTTCAGGCGGGGGCATTACTGAACTGGCAAAAACTGTGCGGAAAGTATACCCTCCTGCAAGAAGCAACAGGAGAATGAGAAAAACTCTTAAGGGGTTTTTTGCGTCAACCTGTGCGCACATGGCGCTTGGCTATCTGCGTAGCAATTATTTTCAGTGTCTCAGCCGGACCACTTCCACCAATTGCAACAGACTCAATGGTTGGCCAACCGAATTTATTCAGATCAGAATTCATTCTTTCAGTTGACATTATTCCCGGAAGATCCCTTTTGTTAAACTGAAGAACCATGGGGATAATAGACATATCAAGACCGTAGCTTTTCAGATTGTGCTCAAGATCATCAATAGTGCTGAGATTAGCTTCTGCCCGTTCCTGCTGGCTATCTGCTACGAATACAACTCCATCAATACCATCAAGAATTACTCTTCGGCTAAGGGCGTAGTACGCCTGACCTGGAACAGAATAGAGATGAAGTTTGATCCGTACATCTCCGATCCGGGCAAAATTTACCGGAAGAAAGTCAAAGAATACGGTTCTCTCGCACCTGGTGCAGAGGGTCACGAGCCTTCCTCTGTTCTCCGGGGCGATGATATCGCGAATACCTCTTAAATTGGTCGTCTTTCCCGATAGTCCGGGACCATAGTAGACTATCTTGTATGCAACCTCATTACCTGACCTGTGCATCCCTCCCCCTATTCAAAATAACAACGCTAAAAAGAATATTAAAGAATATAACCTTCTTCGTCCTTTCTTTCAACCAGGGTAGAAAGTCTCGCCTCGGCTTTTTTCCCAGTGAGCCGGACTCTTCCATGGATCAGATCCGGGGCACCGAACAGATACTCGTCAAAAAGAAAAGAAAGCACTGATCTGAGTCGTCTGGCTCCAATATCTTCTTTCTCCTCATTAAGGTATCTGGCAACAGCGGCAATTTTCTTCCTGGCCTGCTCTTCAACTATCAGTTCAAGCCCATCTGCAGAGAGGAGCTGGATGTACTGATCGAGAATATTGCTCTCCGGCTCTGTAAGTATTCGAAGAAGATCCTTCTCTGAAAGTGGATCAAGGGAAACCCTCAGAGGAAATCTTCCCTGAAGCTCAGGAATAAGATCGGCGGGGCTGCTGCCGTGAAAAGCTCCTGCTGCTATAAACAAAATATGGTCTGTCTTTACAGGACCGTATCTGGTTGCAACTGTGCTTCCCTCAACCAGCGGAAGAAGATCTCTCTGGACCCCCATTCGTGACACGTCAGGGCCGCTGCCACCTTCGGAGCCTATTATCTTGTCTATTTCATCAACGAAAACAATTCCCTCTTCCTGAGCCAGCTTAAGACCTTCCTGGACATGATCCCCGCCGTCTAGAATTCTGGATATCTCTTCGTCAAAGAGTTTTTTTCTGGCTTCAGAAACAGTGAGTCTAATCTTTTTTCTTCGTTTTCCAATAACCTTATCCAGCATTTTCTTCATTTGATCGTTCATCTGATTGTCGAAACCAGAGCCGGGTATCATCGGAAATATCTCAACACCCATAGCTTTCTCATTCACTGAAAGCTCGATCTCAATTGAATCAAGTTTTCCACTGCGAAGCAGATCAGACAGTTCTTCACCAGGGCCGTAATCGATGCCACTTCTGGAAATGACATCAAGCAGCTTTTTTTCAACCCTTTGTTCTGCCTCTTCCCTTCTTTCCTCACGAGCTTTGCCTGTTGCAAGATTCACAGCAGAACGAACAAGATCCCTGATAATTCCTTCCACATCTCTGCCCACATAACCGGTTTCGGTGTACTTTGTCGCTTCAACCTTGATAAATGGTG